>NZ_JBQFZK010000003.1:0-282522 GCF_056542185.1 Ruegeria sp. AE4
ACTCAGCATTGGGCTGGAAAAGCCCTGTCGCATTCGAAAGGAAAGTGGCTTAAACGAGCACTTGGGGCGGCACAAAAACGGGACAGGTCCAAAGCTGTCAGGGATTCTCGAATAGAGTGTAAATCTAAAGGACGTCCGCTTTTGGCAAGCTGCAACGCAGCGATGCAAACACTTGACCACCGGCAGCTCAGGGCCGACCTTCTTGCCGCGACTGCAAGCGCATGAAATCGCAGCAATGGCAGCAGCGAGCCCAGAGCGGCAGATGCTGCACCAGCCAGGAATGGCAGCAGTGCGCAAATGTTGACTCTACAACGCTGAACGAACGGCGCACACTGGACTTTGATCACACTCTCACTCACTGAGGTGCAGAATTCTCCAAACCGGTCGATTACCGAATTCGCAGTTGGTAAAAAAGTTTACGTTTTGACTGTCATCTCCGGTACTAGTCACTCGGTCAAAAGAGCCGAAAGCTCATCCGCCCCTTTTTGCAGTATTCCCAGAAACGACATCAGACTGTTGACGTCATGACGTTGTGTCGGCGCGTGAACCGAAAGCGTGCCTACCAATCGGCCTTGCCCATCCTGAACGGGTACAGCTAGGGCAGTCATTCCGGTCATGAATTCCTCGTCATCGGTGGAATAACTATTCTCAGTGATACGTTGGATCTCCGCTCGCAGCGACTTGGGATCAGTCAGTGAGCGCTCCGTCTGAGGTTGTAGATTTCCCGCTGAAAGAAAACCGCCCAGCGTTTTTTGCCGAAGTGTGGACAGGTACATCTTGCCGCTGGCCGTACAATGGAAGGGTACCTGAGTACCAACCGGAAGTTGAATCCGCAGTGGCCACTTCGTTTCCACCCGGTCCAGATAGATCATCCCCTCTCGGTCTGGAATGGCGAGATTGCAGGTTTCACCAACCTGCTCGGCGACGCTGCGCAAGATCGCCAGACGCGCCGTACGCAGGTGCTCGGAAGACATCGTATTGACCGAAAGCAATCGCAGCCGGTGTCCAGGGCCGTATGAACGCCCATCCAGATCGCGCTGCAGGAAGCCCTCGGCTTCTGCGGTTTGCAACAGGCGGTGGATGGTTGGCTTGGCCAGGCCCAGTGACTCGATCAGGTCTGACGGTTTGACGGCGACCCCGCGTCGCGCAACCTCCTCAAGGATGAGAAGAAGGCGCAAGTTGGTCGGTATCTGTGTCTCTTTATCTTGTGTTTCCGTTGCGGCCATTCCTTAACAGTCTAGTTATTTGGCAGCAGGATCAAGGCCAGATCTGGCACAAGTGACACCAAAATCCACACCGACAGCAATGCGACCAGATAAGGTACTGTGTACCGCAGCAGCCGGAAATAGGGCACTCCGGTCACGCCAGAGGCCACATACAGGTTTAAGCCATATGGCGGAGTGATGAACCCGATAGACGCCCCCACGAGGAAGATCACTGAGAAATGGATCGGATCAATTCCAACTGACGCCGCAATCGGGGCAAGGATCGGGGCCAGAATGATCGTCACAGGCAGGCTTTCCAGCACCATGCCCGAGAAGAAGACGATCACCATCGAGGTGAACAGAACCGCATGGTACCCACCCATTGAGGTTACGAAATCCCCAATGGTCTGCTGTGCGCCAAGCAAGGACAGGATCTGCTGCATCACCACCGAAATCGCGATCAGCGGTGCAAGAATTCCGGTGATCTGGGCCGAACGGATCACGATCGATGGGATCTCGGGGATAGTAAACCCTTCGACTACGAACATCTCGGCATAGCTCTTCTCGGTCGGCGAAATATCATTCCGCGCGCCCATGATCCGGTTGATCGGATAGCTGACCAATCCTGCGATCACACAGAATCCAACCGTCACGCCCGCTGCTTCGGTCGGAGAGAATTTGCCCGTATAGATGCCCCAAAGCACCAGTCCAATTGCGAAGAACCCAAGCCATGCACCAAAGGCGGTTTTCAACACTCGGTTCAGCTGTAACGGGATCAGATGCCCCCAACCGTTTATGCGGCAAATGATCCAGCACGCGAATTGCATGCCAAAGACCATCAGTGCCCCCGGAAGGATGCCTGCAACGAACAGTTCGGAAATCGGCAGGTTCATAAGAAATCCGTAGACGATAAAGATAATCGACGGAGGAATGATGATGCCCACCGTACCACCCGCCGCCGCTGTGGCCGCGCTGAAACGTTCGTCATAGCCGCCTTTCACCATCTCGGGATGCAGCATTGAGCCAATGGTTGCTGTCGTCGCCGAGTTGGATCCTGAGATTGCTGCGAACAACCCACAGGCGCCAAGCGAGGCCATCGCCAGCCCGCCGCGTATCCAGCCCAGACAGGCATAGGCGAAATCGCTGAGACGCCGCGCAATACCCGATTTGTTGATCAGGTCTCCGGTCAGGATGAACAGTGGCATCGCCAACAGGGCAAAACCCTTGTTGAACACGTTCAGCAATTCGGCACCCATGTTGTCCAGCGTCAGGCCAAGGACAAATGAACAGCCTATGACCCAATAACCGATGACCAACAGGACCGGCACGCCCAACATGAACAGAAAAGTGACCCCAAGCGAGATCAGTGTGACCATGGTTCCATCTGTCATCAGTCTGCTCCGATCACGGCCTGCTTGATCAGCGGCTCACCTGTTTTCCAGTTGTGCAGATCGTCGGCGAGGTTTTGAAACACCCGACCGACCATCAGAAAGAACGACAGTGGTGCGGCCAGAAGGAACCACCACTGCATGATATTGTCAGTCCCCAGAACGATCTGAAAGTTCGATGCCGAAAGGGCGACTAGCCGGGACGTGGTCACGATGACGATCACTGCGAATATGAACCACAGCAAGGCGTCAAGGATCAGGCAGGCCAATTGACCACTGCGCGGCATGGCAGAGCGGAATTCGCTAAAGCTCAGATGTGTACGTAGGCGGACGTTATACGAGGCCCCGAACCACGCCATCACCATGAACAGCAGCGGCGGAATAGTGGTCGACCAGGGCTCTTGATCGTTGAACACGAACCGGTCGATCACGCCCCAAAAGATGATCAAGGCAATGGCAAGGTAGGAATACACCATTACCGATCGTTCCAGATGCCGTTCAATGAAGGGCACGGCCCGATAGATCAGCATGATCACGAACCCGCCCAGAGCCGAGACAATCGCGCCCAACACCCAGGTCGCGTCGGATTCCAGTGCGGATTGAATCTCGAACGAATCCTGGCTGAGAAAGGCGCTGAAAATTGCGCCTATGTCTGCCCAAAACGACATGTACCCCGTCCTCCCAGTCGGTAATTGGATGAACCGGCCCGCCTGGGGCCGGTTCGTGTAAGTTTATCAGGCTTCGCCCTTCCACCAACGGCGCGGCTCGACATTTTCCGGTAGTGTATCGGCTGGAATCTCACGCGCGATGTCATAGATTTCCTGATAGGTATCGATGCCACCTGCCCATTTGTTCAGGCGTTCACGCCATTGCGCCCAGGGCTCGGGGTTGTAGTTTGGGGCGCACATTTCCTCGGCCAGTTTGATCTGATCATCCGCCAGAAATGCCGGGCGCACGCCGTTTTCGGCAAAGATCGTGTCAGGCAGTTGCGGGTCCGAGAAGCCCACGGTGTTCAACAGCGCCGCCTCATTCGCGCCCTGAATCAGCGCCTGCGTAAAGTACGAAGATTCCATCACAGCATCCTGTAACTCGCCGCTCAGCCCATCAAACACCTTTGCTGACATTGAGGTATGTTCGGTTCCGCAGAAGAATTTCAGGTTCACTGACTGCGAGACCACCGGCGCCATGTTGGCATAGGCAACGGCCGAGGCCCATGTTTCGGCCCCGTCGATCAGACCAGTCTTGAGCGCGTCCAGAGTCTCTTCCCATGCCACCGGCACCGGGTTCAGGTTCAATAACTGCATCGCAATCCGGCCCAACTGCGTGCCGGTCACGCGGTTTTTGGTGCCAAACAGTTCTTCCAGTTTGGTGACGGTCGGTTTGTCTGAAAAGGTCGATCCCATTTGCAGACCGCGCAATTCGCAATGAGTGAACAGGAACTTCAGCCCATGCCGTTTCTCCAGCGGATCACGCAGGATGCGCTGGCTCGCCGGGCTGTAGAAGAAATGATACTGTGCCGCGCGACTGGGGAACATATACGCGTAATCCAGCACGTTCAGATAGGGCGCACCGCCGGCAGAGTTCTGGGTCGATGCCGCATAGATGTCGACGATACCCTGCTGTGTCTTCTCAACACAGCTCAACTGTCCGCAGATCTGATTGTCACCGATGAATTCAATCCGAATCTCGCCATCCGTTCGCTCTTCCAGATCCCGTGCGAACTCGATTGCGCCTGCGCGTTCAATCAGCAGGTTGCGGGTGTTAAACCCCGACGCGCCGAATTTCAGCGTGTGCTTCGGTTCTTTCGAAAAGCGTTTCTCGTAAGTTGATTCGGCAGCCTGTGCCAGATTCGCCAGGCTCATTGCGCCACCGAACCCGCCTGCTGCCAATAAGGTCGAGCTCATGCCGTAACGGCCCGCAACTCGGAAGAAATCCCGACGCGAAATACCACTTAGTTTCCGACCAATCTCCATTGCTTACCTCCCTGATCACAATTATTGAGACGTTTTGTATCAAAAAAGGCTAGTATAATTCGATCAACTTGCATAGAGTTTTTTTCAGCAACTTTCGGAGGAGGCAGTCATGGAGGTGGATTATGCGGTTGTTGGCGCGGGGTCTTCGGGCTGTGTCATTGCCAATCGGCTAAGCGCTGATCCCAATACGACGGTTGCGCTGCTTGAGGCTGGTGGCCGCGATACAAACCCCTGGATTCACATCCCTGTTGGCTATTTCAAAACAATGCACAATCCATCGGTCGACTGGTGTTATCGGACCGAACCCGATCCCGGCCTGAACGGTCGATCCATCGATTGGCCACGCGGTAAGGTGCTGGGTGGGTCATCCTCTTTGAATGGGTTGCTATATGTGCGCGGCCAGAAAGAGGATTACGACCGTTGGCGTCAGATGGGCAACGAAGGTTGGGGCTGGGAGGACGTGTTGCCACTGTTCAAACGCTGCGAGGATCAAGAGCGCGGCGAGGATGAATTCCACGGTGTCGGTGGACCTTTGTCTGTGTCCAACATGCGCATCCAACGTCCCATCTGCGACGCATGGGTCGCTGCAGCGCAGGCCGCAGGTTATCCGTTCAATCCAGACTACAACGGGGCCGAACAAGAGGGCGTCGGGTACTTTCAGTTGACCACCCGCAATGGTCGACGCTGCAGCGCAGCCGTGGCGTATCTAAAACCTATCCGGGGTCGTCAGAACCTCAACATCATTACCAATGCCTTGGTAGCGCGGGTGGTTTTAGAAGGGAAAAAGGCAACCGGACTGGTTTATCGGGATCGTTCGGGAGCTGAACAAACTCTAAAAGTCCGGCGCGAGATCATTCTGTCCGGTGGGGCGATCAATTCCCCCCAAATTCTGATGTTGTCGGGAATCGGAGACCCAGATCATCTAAAGGAAAACGGTATCGAACCGCTGCACGCCCTGCCGGGTGTCGGCAAGGGTTTGCAGGATCACTTACAGGCGCGGCTTGTGTTTAAATGTAACGAGCCGACTTTGAATGACGAAGTCCGCAGCCTGTTCAATCAGGCGCGAATTGCCCTGAAATACGCGCTGTTCCGCGCAGGCCCGATGACCATGGCCGCCAGCCTTGCCACCGGTTTCATGAAAACCCGCCCCGAGGTTGAAACCCCCGACATTCAGTTTCACGTCCAACCCTGGTCCGCTGACAGTCCTGGCGAGGGAGTGCATCCGTTTTCAGCGTTCACGATGTCGGTGTGCCAACTGCGCCCGGAAAGCCGCGGAGAATTGCGGTTGAACGGTCCCGATCCGTCTAAACACGTCAAAATCGTCCCTAACTACCTGTCCACGGAAACGGATTGCAAAACGATCGTCGATGGCGTGAATATCGCACGTGGGATTGCCAAACTGGCCCCTCTGGCTTCAAAAATTTCCGAGGAATTTCGACCGACGGCAGAGCTGAGTTGCGACGATTACGAAGGCACGCTAGATTGGGCCAGATCCAACACCGCATCAATCTATCACCCAACCGGAACTTGCGCGATGGGAAGCAATGGCATGTCCGTTGTCGACGCAAAACTAAATGTGCATGGAATAAAGAACCTAAGGGTAGCTGATTGCTCCATTATGCCGGATATCGTCAGTGGCAACACTAATGCGCCAGCAATTATGATAGGCGAAAAGGCAAGCGACTTGATAAGTGCAGATGCCTGACAGTCCCTCCGTCTTGTCCGCATGCCATGCAAAATGCCCAAAACACTCGCAACCGATGGATCAGTGCGCCATTCGCGCAAGCTCAAGCTGTTTGGTCGGTGGAGTCTGGTCGCAACTTGCGCTTTGCCTAACTCATGACTCATGAGTCATGACTGACAGTGATCTGGGAGCGACCATTGGTCAATGATCTGTGGAGCATCTAGCGCAGGGACTTAACACCACACCAACCTCGCGAAGCATGCATAAGCGGACGCGGACACTTTCCTAAAGTTCAACTCTTAACGTCCGCTTTCCTATTTTTAGGCGTACAAGTACTGCACTTGCTGAGATAGACATACACAGCCCTGGGTCGCGAACTTGAATGTTCCCTAATTGTCTGGGTGCGGACACTGCGTCGGTGAACGCTATTGGCTGCTAAGTCCCGCACAGCAGAAGTTTAGTGACAATTTGTGTATGTCGGGTTTGCGCCTATACCTGACATCTTAGTTGCGTTCGGCAACGCTGGTTGCGGCCTCCCGCAACCAATACTTCAAGTCAGATATCAAACACTTAGCGCCCCAAGGGGCGCTTTCTGCGTTCAGGGCCACTGCACAACTCAAAGCACTCTGGAAGCAACAGGGGAGAAAAAACTGCGCTGCTGGTCCCCAACGGTATTTTGCGTCACCCTGGTACAAGGCTTTCAAGTTCCGGCATCAGAACAACGCTTTCCTGTTCGTTCGGGTCCGTGCGTGCGATAACTGCAACTGCGGGTTCATTCCCATCGTTGAACGGAAGGTGCGGAGTGTTTGATGGTATATAGATCAGGTCTCCTGCTTGCGTTTCCATAACGTGTTCTAGCCTGTCGCCCCAATACATCTTAGCAGACCCGGAAATCACATAAATCGCGGTTTCATGTGTCTCATGTTTATGCGCCCTGGCGCGCCCTCCGGGCGGGACCGTGAGCAGATGCATGCAGATAGCTTGGCTTCCTACCGTCTGTCTGGCGATGCCTTCGAAGTAATCGAACCCCTGTTTCCCGGAATAGGTTTCGCCGGGGTGCAGTTTCGCACAATCCGCCATCTAGGTATTCCTTCCTAAGATTTGAGCGAGAGAATGATACGCCAGCTTCGCCTGGAAACGTAGGGAAATCAGAAGCGGGTTTTGGGCGGAGATTCTAACGAGCCTTATGAACGAACCGCATACCGGGTGATACGGCCTGAGATACATAAGGACGAAGAAACCCACGTTTGCGGACGTTACTCATACCAAACTGTGCACGTAGCCATGACAGGTCCGTACCTCGACCCTCCTCCAAAATCTTCCCTGTTGGGCGGTCACATGGCGTATTGCCATTGAAGACCTTTGGAAAGATTTCATTACCTCGGGTCAGAGAAAGGGTCCGGAGGGGTATTCAATCGCAGATGCCGCATGAATGCCCGTGCGATCCTTGGAACCGGTTTTTGATCAGAGACCACAAAATGGCCCCGGTACCGCATAAGAGATTCAAATCGGACAAATGCCAGGTCGGGAGATCGGTAATGGTAGACGGGAAAGGGATTGATAACAGACAGCCCCAATCCTTCGCGCGCCATGTCGGCAGCGGCGAATGAGGTTGAAACTTCGGCAACGATCCTCGGTTTAGCGCGCACTTGATGAAGCAACCGGTCCAGCTGCCCGCGCCGCCCATGTCGATACGTCAGCGCGATCAGCTCTTGCTCATGCAAGTCTGAAGGCGTCAGAACGGTGCGTTCAGACAGAGGATGTTCGGGTCGCATGACGCAAACGGCTGGTGACTCGCGAAATGGTATAAGTTTGATGCCAGCGCGGCTTTGTTCAATCCCGGTCACGGCAAGATCAAATCGGTTCTCTAGCACGCCAAGCGTGACCATATCCGACGTTGTCACCTCAAGGTTCACGAAAAAACCGGGATTCCCGCGAATGAAACTGGCGATGAGGGAAACGATGTATCGATGAGCATAGCTGGGCGGTGCAACGAGGCGCAGTGTTTCCTGCACAGTTTCGCCCGGACCATCGATCCTGTCCAATGCCTCGAACAAAGGATCCAATCGCATATTCAGCCTTACGGCTTCTTGCGTCGGTCGCAATCTGCCTGCATCCCGTTCGAACAGTGTTCTGCCCAGTCGATCCTCTAAGCTGCTGACCGAGCGACTGACCGCGGACTGAGACAAGCCGAGCTGTCGTGCGGCAGCGGCCGTTGTTCCAGACTGCATGAGCGCACGGAGCGCCTGGTATTCCGGCAGAGAATGCCAGTTGCGAGGTTTCTTCATCGCTGGGCGCCCGCATGATTCCGACTAGCTCTATGAGTAAAACTCATCAAGATTTTTTGCAATCATGATGATTGCGTCTGTTAGCGTGTGTCGAAATGACACTAACCTGGGAAAAACGAGTTTGAGCACCTCCCCTCTTATCTTTGATGGGCACAATGATGTTCTGTCAAAACTGGCCTCGTCAGGCGGTCTGCCCGAAGCGGGCCGCTTCCTGACCGGGCTCGAAGGTGCAATCGACTCTGTTAAATCCAAGGCCGGTGGATTTGGCGGAGGCTTCTTTGCCGTCTGGGTCCCTTCGCCTATCGATGCCGATGCTAAAATGGAAGAAATGGTCCAGCCTAGCTATGACCTGCCGCTTCCCAATCATATAGACGCCGAAGATGCTCTGCCCTCAGCGCTGGGGCAGATTGCCATACTGCTGGAACTGGAACGTTTGGGGGCGTTGAAAGTGGTTCGATCAGTTTCGGATATTCGAAACAGCATGGCGCTAGGCCAGATTGCGGCCATTTTTCACATCGAGGGCGCCGAGCCGATTGATGCCGATCTGCATTCGCTTGACGTGTTTCATGCGGCGGGGTTGCGATCGCTTGGGCCCGTGTGGAGCCGACCCAACATTTTTGGCCATGGTGTGCCGTTTAGATATCCATCGGGGCCGGACACTGGCCTTGGATTGACGGATCATGGACTGCGGCTTGTGCAGCGATGCAATGCGCTGGGTATCATGTTGGATTTGTCCCACCTCAATGAAAAAGGTTTCTGGGATGTAGCGCGGTATTCGGATGCGCCTTTGGTCGCAACGCATTCGAATGCCCACGCCATCTGTCCGCACGCGCGAAATCTGACCGATGATCAGCTTCGCACCATCGCGGAAAGCGACGGGATGGTCGGGTTGAACTTTGCCACTGCGTTTCTGCGTGAGGATGGTCGGATGCTGTCCGATGTGCCGTTGATGCAGGTTTTGAAGCACCTTGACCACCTGATCGGGATAATGGGTGAAGACCGGGTCGGGCTTGGGTCCGATTATGACGGGGCGGTCGTGCCGGACGACGTGAAGGACATCTCGATGCTGCCTCGATTGAGAGATGCCATGGTGACCCATGGATACGGCGAAGAGCTCATCAAGAAGCTCTGCCACGAAAACTGGTTGCGTGTTCTTGAGAAGACCTGGGGCTCGTAACCGTTAGTGAAGACTTGATGACAGAGAGGACAAAATGAACGCATTTAACAGATTGCTTACCGGTGCGGCGCTAGGATTGGCGCTGGCCGTGACCTCGACTTCGGCAATGGCCGAAACGCCGCCGAACATGCTGGTTATCGCGCATCGAATCGACGACATCACGACGTTGGACCCGGCCGAAAGCTTTGAGTTTGCGGGTTCGGATGTGAGCCGGAATGTCTATCAGAAGCTGGTGAACTTCGACCCGCTCAATCTGGATGCTGGCTATCAGCCCGACATCGCTGAAAGTTGGGATGTGTCTGAAGACGGCAAATCGATTACCTTCAATATCAGGGAAGGGTTGACCTTTCACTCCGGAAATCCGGTGACGGCAGAAGATGTTGAATTTTCACTGCGTCGAGCGATCATTCTAAACAAGACCCCGGCCTTTATCCTGACCCAGTTTGGGTTCACGCCGGAAAATGTCGAACAAACGATTGTCGCGGACGGCAACACTCTGACGATCACGACGGACAAACCCTATGCGACATCCTTCGTTCTGAACTGCCTGACCGCTACCATCGGCGGCATTGTCGATAAGAAGACGGTGATGGAACACGACAAGGATGGCGACTTGGGCAATGAATGGCTCAAGACCAATACTGCTGGATCTGGGGCTTATAGCCTGGTCAGCTGGAAACCCAATGAAAGCGTAACACTGAAGTCGAACCCCGATTTCTATTTGGGTGCTCCGGCCATGGAGCGTGTGGTTGTCCGTCACGTTCAGGAAAGCGCCAGCCAGCGCCTGTTGCTGGAACGTGGTGATATCGATGTCGCGCGCAACCTGAACCCAGAAGATGTTGCCGGTGCTTCATCTGTTGCCGGCGTAAAGATTGCAGACGAGCTTAAGGGCCGCCTGATGTATGTTTCGCTGAGCCAGAAACATCCCGAGCTGAGCAAGCCTCAGGTTCGGCAGGCGTTCAAATATCTGGTTGACTATGAAGGGATGCGCGACAGCTTCCTGAAAGGGCAATACACGATCCACCAGAATTTCCTGCCCCAAACCTATCTCGGTGCCTCTGACGAGACGCCGTTTAGCTTTGATGTGGAAAAGGCCAAGGCCCTGCTGGATGAAGCAGGTGTAAGCGGGCTTGAGATCGAAGTTGGTGTGCGTGAAGCGCAGGAACGGATCGAAATCGCCCAGTCGCTACAGAATGCGCTGAGTCAGGTTGGCATCACGATGAACATCACCGTGGGGACCGCCAAACAAATTTTGGCGCGGTATCGTGCGCGGGAACTGGATGTTTACCTTGGCGCATGGGGGCCGGACTATCCCGACCCGCAGACGAACGCAGGTACCTTTGCCTATAACCCGGATAATTCGGACGAAGCCAATGCCACAGGATTGCTGGCGTGGCGGAATTCTTGGGATACCGGCGGGCTGACCGAGAAAACGGATGCGGCTGTTGTCGAAAACGACACCGCGAAACGGGCTGTCATGTACAAGGAAATCCAGGCCGAGTTCCGCGAGACTTCGCCGTTTGTCATCATGTTCCAGCAGATTGAGCAATCGGCCCTGCGTGAAAACGTGACGAATTTCTCAACCGGTCAGGCGATTACATCGGCGTCGTATTGGCAGGTGACCAAGTAAATGGCACTGGCCGAAAGACCAACTGAGGGGCGCCGCTCGGCGCCTCTTATCCATTGGATCAAGAGTATCCTGAAAACTCTTGGCACCATCGCAATTACAATGCTGGGTCTGCTTTTCGTGACCTTCATCATCGGTCGCGTGATGCCGATCGACCCGGTGCTGGCAATCGTCGGTGAACGCGCATCGCAATCGACTTATGATGCGGTCTATCAACAGCTTGGTCTTGATAAGCCGCTGTTGGTTCAATTTGGATATTACCTTTGGGATGTTCTGCACGGTGATTTTGGCGATTCACTTCTGAATGCCCGCCCGGTTTCTCAGGATATTGCCCGCGTCTTCCCTGCCACGCTGGAATTGGCGACTTTGGGCGTTCTGATTGGAATATTTCTGGGTGTTCCGCTTGGTGTGATCGCCGCAGTCAAGCGCGGATCATGGATCGATCAGATCGCCCGTGTGGTCGCGCTTGTCGGGTATTCAATGCCAATTTTCTGGCTGGGGCTCATGGGGCTTCTGGTCTTCTACGGGATACTCGGCTGGGTCGGTGGCCCGGGCCGCCTGGATATCTTCTACGAGGACATAGTGCCCTCACGCACTGGGCTGATTTTGGTAGACAGTGCCTTGGCCCAGGATTGGGATGTCTTCCGCAATGCGTTGTCCCATATCATCCTGCCCGCGGCATTGCTGGGGTACTACTCGCTTGCCTACATCAGCCGGATGACCCGATCCTTCATGCTGGAACAGTTGTCAGCCGAGTATGTCATCACCGCCCGCGTCAAAGGGCTGTCTGAAAGACAAGTTATCTGGCGCCACGCCTTCAAGAATATCCGGGTGCAGCTGATCACAGTGATCGCACTCAGCTATGCCAACTTGTTGGAAGGATCAGTTCTGACCGAGATCATCTTTAGCTGGCCGGGGATCGGCAGCTATATCACGACGGCTTTGCTGAGCGCCGATATGAATGCCGTTCTTGGAGGAACCGTTGTGGTCGGGCTGATCTTTATCTGCCTGAACATATTCTCGGACCTTCTTTACCGTTTCTTTGATCCGAGGTCGAAATGAGCGACATGACCTTGCGCCAGTGGCTGCTGACCGACGAGCCGACTTCGCGCCGCCATGCCAGATTGGCCAGCTTCTACAAAGGCTGGCTGACTTTGCGATCAAACTCGATGGCGATGGTCGGGTTGGCGATCCTTGTCATCCTTGTTCTGACAGCGCTCTTTGCGCCTTTTCTTGCGCCGCACGATCCCTTTGTTCAGAGCCTGTCCAGCCGACTTCTTCCCATCGGGGCTGAAGGCCACTTATTGGGAACCGACAGCCTGGGGCGGGATATTCTGTCACGCCTGATCTATGGGGCACGAATTACACTGTACATCGTGGCGCTTGTGGCGCTCATCGCACCGATTGCGGGGCTTCTGGTCGGGACTGTTGCGGGATATGTGGGGGGATGGACGGATGTGATCCTTATGCGCATCACGGATATTTTCCTCGCTTTTCCACGACTTGTTCTGGCGCTGGCATTTGTCGCAGCGCTTGGGGCAGGGATTGAAAACGCGGTTCTGGCAATCTCACTCACGGCGTGGCCGCCCTATGCACGTATGGCGCGTGCAGAAACCCTGACCATCCGGTCAACCGACTATATCAACGCGATACGCCTTCAGGGTGCCGGGCCGCTGCGCATCATCACCCGGCATATCTGGCCGCTTTGCATTTCATCTTTGATCGTGCGTGTCACGCTGGATATGGCCGGGATCATTTTGGCTGCCGCCGGCCTTGGTTTTCTGGGGTTGGGGGCACAACCTCCAAGCCCGGAATGGGGTGCCATGATATCCGAGGGTCGAAGGTTCATCCTTGACCACTGGTGGGTGGCCACGGTGCCGGGGCTCGCAATTTTCACGGTTTCGCTGGCCTTCAACCTGTTGGGTGACGGGCTGCGGGACGCGCTTGATCCAAAGGACGGTGGGCAATGAACTTACTCGACATCGAAGATCTGTGGGTTCGTTTCCCAACCCGTCAGGGCGTGTTTGACGCCGTGCGGGGCGTGTCGTTTTCGCTGGGGCGCGAGCGTCTGGGGATCGTCGGCGAAAGCGGCTCGGGCAAGTCGATGACGGGACGGGCCATTCTGCGCCTGATCCGAAATCCGGGTATCGTGGAGGCCAAACACATCAATTTGGAAGGCCGAGACCTGATGAAGCTCAGCGAGCGCGAGATGCGTGAGGTGCGAGGCAAGCAGATCTCCATGGTGATGCAGGACCCCAAGTTTTCTCTGAACCCGGTGGTCACCGTTGGCGAGCAACTCATGGAAGCATACCTTCAACACAATTCCGGCTCTAAGGCCCATGCGAAAAAGATGGCTATTGAGATGTTGGACAATGTCTCAATCCGTGATCCTGAGCGGGTGATGCGGGCATACCCGCATGAGGTGTCCGGAGGCATGGGGCAGCGGATTATGATTGCGATGATGTTGATTCCCAACCCCAAGATACTGATTGCCGACGAACCAACGTCGGCACTTGATGTCAGCGTTCAGCGGCAGGTGCTGAATATCATGGACGGATTGGTCAAGGAACGGGGGATGGGCCTGATATTCATCAGCCACGACCTGAATCTGGTGTCTGAATTCTGCGACCGTGTTCTCATCATGTATTCGGGTCGCATCGTCGAGGTTTGCGAGGCTGACAAGCTGCATCAGGCCCAACATCCCTATACCCAGGGCTTGCTGAACTCGCTGCCGCGCCTTGACGAAAAATGCACTCACCTGAGTGTTCTCACACGCGATCCGTCGTGGTCCGAAGCCCCGAGCGTGAGGGGCTGAAATGAAGGCACTTGAAATCAACAATCTGAATGTCTGGTTTGGTCATGCACACGACCGGGTCGATGCGGTGAAGGACGCAAACCTTGAAGTCGCGCAGGGCGAGAGTTTTGGCCTTGTGGGCGAAAGCGGGTCCGGCAAGTCGACAATTCTGAGGGCAATAACCGGACTTGCACCGCAATGGTCGGGCACAATCCGAGTGGAAGGCCAGGCGATATCCGGGTCCCGGCGGGATCGGTCATTCTTTCGAACCGTCCAGATGGTGTTTCAAGACCCCTACGCGTCTTTGCATCCGCGGCACACTGTTGATCAGGTCCTCAGTGAAACTATTCATCTGCATGGGTTTGGGGATATCGATAAACGCGTGAGCGATTTGCTCAATGACGTCGGACTTGGGCAAAAATTCCGGTTCCGGTATCCACACCAGCTTTCCGGTGGCCAACGACAACGCGTGGCAATCGCAAGGGCCTTGGCAGGTGAGCCGGATATCTTGCTTTTGGACGAACCCACGTCAGCTTTGGATGTCAGCGTTCAGGCCGAGGTGCTCAACCTGTTGACTGACCTGCGCAAACAGCGCGGACTGACCTATCTGATGGTGTCTCATGATCTTCCGGTTATCGCACATATGTGCGAGCAATTGGCAGTTATGAGAAATGGTGAAATTGTTGAGGTCATGTCCTCGGAAACTTTGCGTTTGGGGAACCCAAGCCACGAGTATTCCAAGCAATTGTTGACCGCGTCTGTTGCTCCGAACCAATAACGAATGTTCATTCAATCTGGGGTTTGTCCTTCACACGATTAATTCGGGGGTCAGACAATAGGATCCTTTGGCATTTCTGGTGTGGATTCATCCCTATTTCGATAGGGAACGCGACAACACTACAGCGATCGAGATATTGGAAACGTTTACAAATTGTGTAACCGTGAAGCATGCAGGAAATGCAATATAAATTTTAGCAACGAGGTCACTGATGAAAAGCAAGGTGCAAAACTTGGCGATTGCGGTTGCGTTACTGATCGCGCCACCTGTTTCAGCCCAGCAATCTGATTGGTCTTTTTCGGGCACAGCTTATCTGTTCATGGCCGAAACGGACATTTCTCTTGCAACACCAAGTGGAACAATCGACGGCACGTTGAGTTTTTCAGACGCTCTCGAAAACCTGGATTTTGCGTTTATGGGCAGTATTTCCGCGTCTAACGGGCGCTGGTTGTTGCTTGCGGATTACAACTACACCGATTTGGCGTTTAGTAACTCAACTCCCGGCCCGGCGTTTTCGAGTTTGGATACCTCTGCCACCACGCAGTTTCTCAGCGGCTATGTCGGTTACCATGTTTATGAGACACCCGCGATCAGCGTGGCCTTAGCAGGCGGGTTCAGGTGGTTCAGCACGGAAACCACGTTCCGATTGCAACCTGGGGTCGCTGCTGGGCGAAGTGTGACGACCGACGACAACTGGACTGATCCGGTCGTCGCTGCCCGTGCAAGAGTTCGGATTTCTGACAAATGGTCAGGGACCGGGTTCGTGGATTATGGCGGGTTTCGGAGCGGTAGCGAAACCTGGCAAGTTTTGCTGACTGCAGATTATGAAATCAATGACAGATGGCTGATCCGCGGCGGCTACCGGTATATTTCCTTCGATCATGAGATCAACGGCAATGATTTCAGGTTTGACCAGTCCGGCCCGCTGCTGGGCGCAACGTACAGGTTCTGAAGACAACGTCAGGCGCTTCCCTGATACTAACCTATGTTGCAACAGCGGCTGAACGCGGTTGTTTCTAAGGGCTGTCGTCGCTCGATAGTCCAGAAACGCACTGTCTGATTTCAAATAAGCTTTTGCTTTTTATGATTATTTTTTACTTTGGTAAATGGCGGAGACGAAGGGATTCGAACCCTCGAGACCCTTCCGGGCCTACTCCCTTAGCAGGGGAGCGCCTTCGACCACTCGGCCACGTCTCCGCCGACGGGTATATCCGTGCAAGCAACGGAAATACAAGGTCAATTCCGCAAAGTTTGGTTTTTTTTACAGATCTGTCCGAACTCTTTGAAATAGAACGGAATCGCACCGGTTTGCATCCACCATTGGCAAGACTTGGTTCACTTTCTTCAGACCCAATGCAGTTCGTAATATCCTTAGAATCGCGGGCCTTGCCTGTGGCATCTGGCCTGATGTGCGAGAATTTGAACGTGGCAAGTCTACAGCGGAGTTCAAGTGCTCGGTTGGCTTTGCAACGTGGAGCCGGCTCACGAGTTTTTGCGTGATTGCGTTCCGTGCGCCAGTGCGAATCCAGCAACTTATTGAAAAAGCAAAGAAAACACATTCTCTTTTTGGAAGTCACGATCCGGTAACGCCGTGATGCGATTCGTTCCTTCGTCGATGAGGAGAACATCATGTCGCAACATACCGTTCCGTCTGAACCATGGCAGAACCCTGATGAAGCCAATCAAAAGGTAAGCCGGGGTCGGCGCCGTTTGAGTGTGTTGGCGCGTTCCACTCAGGAGGTTTTCAAGGATCACAACGGTGAATCGGACCTTTTTGAAGGGACATGGCCCACGAATTTCTCGAAGGGTTTGCGTCATGACGTGAACGGGATTGTCGACGCGCAGGTCTATACCGAGTTTCTGGATGAAGTGGCTGATCCGACCTGCACCGACAATCATGGCAATCGGTTGGCGTTGTTCGACACGCCAGCCTATTCCGGGCCCTTCCGCACCGCGCCATCAGAGGGTGGTGAATTTAGGTGGCGTGCGTGGGAAGGGCCAATCCTGGGCCATCGGCTTGGTCTCAACGGATGTGACGCGGGGGGGGTGGGAATTGCACCCGCGCCCCGGCTTGGATCGGATGAGTTGGCGGCGGAGATGGCCGAGATTTACGCGATGGCCTATCTGCGGGATGTGCCGTTCGAATCCATCAGGGATGGTGCCGGTGATGCGGCCAACGTGGCGGGTGCCCTTTGTCAGATGGAATGGTTCCGTCGCGATGGCAGCCCTCGGGACGCTGATGGCGCAGAGATTGGAAAGGTTTCGGCGGCGCGGCGGGTTCGGGACGGTGGCGGCCTGACCCCTCAAACCCTGTTTCGCGGTTGCTCACAGGGCTGTGCACAGGGACCGTATCTGTCGCAGTTCCTGGTACAAGGCCACGATCCACTGACAGCAGATCAAGCGCGCCGACAAAAGCAAAAGCTGACGCAGGCAATGGCCGTCGGGGCTGTTCCCTTCGGCGCTTTGAGGATCGACCAGAAAATCCAGCCGCAGGCGGCGGGCGTGGACTATCTGCGGGATTGGGCTGAGTGGCTGGACGTTCAGAACGGGGCGGACACGACGGCTGAACAAGCCTTTGAGAGCGAGGGAACGAAATTCATTGAAACACCGCGCGACCTTGCCTCTTACGTGCATTTTGACAGAATCTATCAGGCTTTTTTCAATGCCTGCCTGCTGATGCTGGGACAGGGCACGCCGACAGATGAAGGTTTGCCCGAGGATGGATATGCCGGTGTGCGTGATCCAGGCTCTGCCTGCGGCGGCGCGCACGTACTGTCCCTGTTGACGGAAGCCGGGGCACGGGCCCTGAGGGCCGCGAAACGCCAGACGTTTCAGGTGCACAATCGTGCCCGGCCTGAAAAGCTGGGCAGTGTTACGAGTTTGATGGCGAACGGTCACGGCGCAACCCTTGGCGCGGCCGAGCCTTTTGCCGCGACCCATCTGGGAAAACTCGAAGCGGCGACAAGCGAAGGTTTCAGCCTTATGGATGCAATCGCCGCCTCGCCTTCGGTGAAGCGGTTTGCGCATAACGCCATTTCCCATAAGGGCTTGCCGCGAAATGACCGTAACTTGCTGCTGCCGGTTGCTTACCCCGAAGGGTCGCCAATGCACCCGTCTTATGGGGCGGCTCATGGTGCCGTTGCCGGGGCATGCGTCACAGTGCTCAAAGCTTTCTTCAGAACGCACGCTTTGGATGGATCACGGGTGTCTTTGGCTGCAGCTGGTCTGCCTCGGGTCCTTGTGCCAGCTGCGGGGGGTAAGACCCTGATCGACTCGACCCGACCAGAAGACAGTGCAGACTGCCTGACGCTGAATGGCGAGCTGAACAAGTTGGCTGCGAATATTGCACTTGGGCGCAATTTGGCGGGCGTTCATTTCTATAGCGATTATTTCGACAGTATCCGGATGGGTGAGCGTATCGCGGTCGGAACACTGGCAGAGCATATGGCAAAATCACCGGCGTTATCGAAAGTGTCGCTTGAGACTTTTGACGGCGATCATCTCAGCATCTCGGGAAAACGGTCTTCTGGCAGTGAAATCCACGTAGCCAATAGTTCGCCTGAGTTGTGGTGGACCCGCCACCTGCCAGAGCAGGCAGGTTGGGGCGGATGAGGTTTCAGGTTTTTTCGGAGGGAGATTTTTCATGATGCTTCCGTGTCCGTCAACGATGATGATCTCTCGAACCAGGCTGGAACTGCCGTGGCAAGTATTGATGGCAGATCAGCCCTGCATTTCAGATACAAATCGGTGTTCGGTGATGGCTGTTTTTCAATCTCCAGGTTGCGCCGATAGGGGGGTGAGTGAAGCCGCCCTGTCGGACTGGAACTTGAGAATTGAAGGGTTCTTCGATGGCAATGGAGTGAGCCCGTTCCTGGTCATGGACCCAGACGACATCGTCGATGGTCAGATATCGACGGGGTTCAAATGGTCTGCCAACCCGCGCGAGCCCCGGGATTGTCTGGGCGAGGATCTGGCCGCCAGTCTTTCGGATCGGGGTTGGGCAAGCAGGGCTGAGCTGCACAATGAATTTCTGGAATATGCGCTGATTTTACGGCTCGATTCCGAAGGTAAAATGCGGCCGAAGCGCTTTGTCGCCACGACCGAACTGATGGAGTGGTGGAGAACCATGGCAGTGTTCGATCTGGATCACTTCCTTTCGGTCGTTGAAACCGTATCCAGATGTTCATATTCCTGCGAAGAGTTGTTCGAGGTTTCGCGAGCAGACTGGTGCGCATTGGATGTGCCTCAACGCATTGCTCGTTTTCACAAAAGATTGGTGGGAACAGATTTTGCTCATCCACCAGAGCATCCGTTGAATATCGAACATGCTTTGTTCATGACCAGAGAGACGAACAGCCTGAGCGACCTGATCGCTACAATGCATCTTTCCTCATTCCCATATGTTGTCGGCAATGGTGAAAACAGAAGGCCCGCGCGGCTTGATGAAGTGTTACATTTTGCCGACCGACAGGATTTGTATTGTCGCCATGCGGGATCTGGTTTGGCGGGTGAAGCCCTTGATCTGGCCTTCTCCAGGGGCACAGCAACGCCGACAGGGCGCGCGATGGCGTTCGCGAATCCTATGGGGCTTTATATTCGGGCGTTTCACATGTCCGAACTCTTCGTGGATGCGGTGAATGTGCCGACAGATTGGGTGCGTTATCCGCGCGGTGAAGCGGGAATGCCCATGCGCCTTGAGTTCGGGCCGGGCGACGATGATCCGCGGTTTCTGGACGATATCACCATGGGATCAGGGTCGACCGCACGGCCTGCGTCGGGTTATGCGCTTGCCAGCCTGATCGAGGTTGGCCCTTTGATAACAGTGGCGGCCAATCCACGCGCGATCACAAGGGTCGAATTTGTTGAAGTCCCGCCTGTTGATCCAAGCGATATCGTTTGTGGACTGCCGGAAACCCAACGATGCAAACAGATTTCTGAATTTGCGGACCGGACCGAAACTGAGGTCTTTGGCAACGTAGCGCCAACTTGCCAATTCAGTCACTGAAAAGGTTTCAAACCGGCACGGCTTTGACAACGGGCAAAGGTATTTCCGGCGCGGTCATATCGAATATGGCAATCGGGCGACCGGCAGCGTTGGCCGCCGCTGTCAATACAGTCATCAGCGTCGGGTCGGGACTCTGCCAGGCGTCCACATCGAAAAAGGATGCCGGAGTTGTCGGGCGATCGGTTCGCGCGCCGCGATACAGTCGGAACAAGCGCGCCTGTTCCTCATTCATCGCGTCATCTGTCACGCCGGTGTGGTCAAGGGTCACCATGTTGCGCCAGGACACAACCGCTTCGCATGCCGCGTGCCAGACACCTGTCGTCAGATCGGCGGAAAAAGCCGTTCCATAGGTTGGTCGCCCGCCATCCGCATCGGCGCAGACCGCACGCAATAGCAGGCCGACGCCCGAAACCATCCGAACGTGAACGCTCAGATGACGCAGGTAGGTGTTCAGCCAGCTGGTCACGTCGCGCGGCAACGCTGTTTCGGGCAACACCTGGTCGAACCCGTGTGGTCCAAGCGCGTGTTCCAGACATTCAAGCACCGCCCACAGCGCAGCGGCCTCATGCGTTGGTCCCGCTGCGGCCCCCTTCGACGTGATCTGTCCGTTGCTGCCCTGCGCACCCAGAGCAAGGGCATCATTTGGCAGAACATGCGTGGCACCATCCGATGAAATCAGGCTTTCGCGGGTTTCAGGCGAATCCGCGCTGTATTGCAGCGCATAACGTTCGATCGCCTCGAATCCCGAAAGCCGCGCGGCTTCGTTCCGGTTACGCGCTGTGCCAAAGGACACGCGATGTTTCATTGCGCCAGCGGGTGGCACTGTTCCGTTTCGCAAATTGATCATGCGAAAGGCGGTGTGGATCGGAGCACTTTTGGGAAATTCAGCAAAAGAAGGTCCGGAAATAATCCCTGCGTTTTCGGCCAGTTCAATCAGCGCGTCGGTCATTTTTGTTTCCGGATAGGTATGTAACGGGTTATACAAATGGTTGTGGTTGTTAAGAAAGGACTTTTAGTATGGCTCGTTTGACTATTAATCCGAAATACACACTTAAGGATCTTGGGTGTGAAGTTCTGAACGCCGCCCGGAGCAACGCGCTGGGATCACAAGAGGGTCGCGACGCGGCTGAGCGACAGATTCATGAAATCCTTGCTGATGTCGGTAATCCTGCAGTGGAGTTTGTTTATGATTCCAAGAACAAGGTTCATATCGTAATCCCTGATCTGAGCGATAAAGAGCCAGACCCAAATCCCGATCACGAGTCATGGTGCTGCAAGCTGGCCTATGAAGCGATGGGTGGCATTGTCGTTTATGGCTGTGGTTCCTGATCGCAGTATCTGAACTTGCCTGAGGAGTTTATTTGAGTAAGGCAAAAACCAAGATATTCCTGACCGGTCCGTTTCAGGTGATTTGCAACGACGGCCAGGATGCAACACCACGCGGCACCAAGGCGAAAGCGCTTCTCGCCTTGGTGTTGTTGTCTAAGAATGCTGTTCGCAGCAGGGCCTGGCTGCAAGACAAGCTTTGGAGCAAAAGCTCACCTGCACAGGGTGCGGCCTCGTTGCGCAAGGAACTTAGTGTCCTGACCAAGCATCTGGCCGGGTTCGGTCTGGGGTTTTTGGACATCGGGCGCGAGAATGTCTCCATCGACCTGAAAGCGCTTGAAATTGATTTGTTTGATGAACCGCTTCAACCGGATCGCGCCGAGCTTCTGGAAGGGTTGGATGTTGCAGACCCGGAATTTGAAGACTGGTTGGCAGTTGAACGGCAAGCGTATTGGGACGTTGGCTTTGATGAAAATGCGCCTGTCCCGGTTGGCGCGCGCTTTCCATCCCATTGGGGGCATCAGAGACCTGCAATTGTAGTCGAGCCGTTTGAAGTAATTGGTGACGATAACAATATCAACGTTGCGGCGGCGTCGATACGGGACGAATTGCTTTTCCTCTTGGGTACGTTGTCGGATGTCATCGAATTGCGTGATGCGCGCAGGCAAGAAGGGCCTGTCGACGGCTATATGCTAAGCGGCAGCGTGGTAGCGGCCGAAGGACTGCGGGTGGCGGCACAATTAACATCAACCGTGGATCAGGTGTGCCTATGGACCGAACGTTTCCGGTTTCGGGAAAAGGATACGTTTGACGCCGTTGAAGAAATCGCAATGAAAGTTGTCGAAGCGCTTCAACTACGGCTGCGGGATGGTCACTGGTCCGACATCTGGTCAGCACGCGCCACATCCACCGAAGTTTGGACGGCATTTCAGAATGGTCGCATTCAGGAGAGCCTTACGACCAAGGACGGCCTGTTTCGTGCCATCCGCCAGTATGAGGTCTGTTTGCAGCGCGATCCGGACTATCTGCCTGCGCGGATCGCTGTCGGATTCTGCCGCCTGGATCTGATCCGGTTGGGCATGGAAGATTCGCCGGAAAAAACGCTGGCTCTGGTCGAGGCCGACTGCGCCGTCATGCGTGAAAAACACCCGGCGGATCCTTATTGCGCCGCACTCGAAGCGTTTACCCACAGTGTTGCTGGCCATACTGCCGAGGCTTGCCAGCTGATGCGCAAGGTACTTGAGAGGTTCCACAGCAGCCCCGAATTGCTGGGCTATTATGGTGTCTTGTTGATGTATGATGACCGGCTTGAGGACGGAATAGCCACGTATCGGCAGGCCCTCGCGTTAACGCCGCACCCGCCGATCTGGATCGAGGCGAACCTGTCCATGACCCTTGCCCTCTCCGGAGACAAGGCAGCATGGCAGCACGCGCATAATGTCTTGCGAGTGGACCCCGGCAGCGTGCGGGCGCGGGTTGTGTTATGCATGTTGTCCGCCGCCGCTGGCAACCAGTCACTGGCACGCCGGCACGCCCGTCGCATCCTGGAATTGCAGCCCGGTTTCACGGCAGAGCGCTGGGCCTGGCCGGGCTGTTTCAAAAACAGAAAATACTATGACGAAGGTGCACGACTGTTGGCCGAAGCAGGTCTGTGATGGCGTCTAATTGTCGTCCAGCACTTTGCGGGCGACGCGGAAACACTCCAACGCCTGCGGAACGCCGCAATAAATCCCGACCACGTGGATGATGGCGCGTATTTCTTCTTTGGTCACCCCGTTGGTGATGGCACCCCGGCAGTGGATTTCCCATTCATGCATCTTTCCCAGTGCTCCGATCATGGACAGGTTCATCATCGACCGCGTTTTTGCGTCGATCACGTCATCCCCCCAGCCAAAACCCCAGCACCAGGCGGTCATGGCTTCCTGAAACGGGCGGGTGAAATCATCTGCTGCTGCAAGGTTCTTTTCCACATAGTCCGCGCCCAGTGTATTCTTCCGTTGTTCCAACCCTTTCAGGAACAGGTCTTCGTCAAATAAGTCGGCCATTACGGGTCTCCGGTTTGTCAGCGTGTCAGGCGGTGTTTGTATGCGGGATCGTAGTGTGATTTCATCCGGTGGTGCACCTGTATACCCGGTCCGGCATGTCCACTATGTCGATATACCCAAGTGCTTTGGGCAAAATCCGGTCAATTTCGCAAGGGTGCCAGTCCTTGGGCATCAGCGTGGTTGATCTACCCGCTCAAGGGTAGGGCAAGCAGGTTATGTCTGCCTGGGGTGGGTTTCATTCCACTGCCTCGCGCATCCATTGTTGCAACTTGGCGATTGAGTGTTCGGACATCACACCGCAGCCCGGATCCAGCACCAGCGGGCCGGGGCAGTAACCACGGGATCTGAGGCCGCGATGCACGGATTCCACAAGCCGGATGTCTTCTTCGACCGTTGTTTCCCTGTCCTGAACGGCCAGTTGCCGGATCACCGCGCTTTCCGAACCACCTTCAGTGTACCAACCGCGCCAGACGGTGCAGTGATCCGTGTCATTTGCGCGCCAGTGATATGTGTTCAGCACATTGCCCGGATAGCACTGGAACGAAAACATCGGCCACAGGAACCAAGACTGGTAATCGCCCGCATGAGGCACCGACAGGTCGATTGGGTAAGTCATCTTGTCGAGGCTCTGACATTCGGTCGTGTGGCGCAGCACGAAACCGCCGCCTGCATCGGGTTGGATGTCGTAGGTTTCGGGCTTGACGACACCTTCAGCGAAAGTCGGGTGGTTGCTCGGGCAGTGATAGCATTCCGAATAATTCTCGACGCTGACCTTCCAGTTGCAGTGTTCCGGAATCTCGACCCATTCCAGCGGCTCGAGTTCGTCGATATGCGGGACGAATGCACGGATTTCCTGCCGTACTCCGGGATACCAGTCATCCATCGGGGCTGCCTTGTCGTCGAGATTGACGAAGATGAACCCATTGAAGATTTCGGTCCGGACCGCCGTCAGGCAGATCGCACTGCGGTCAAATCCGGGGACGGATTTGATATTTGGACCCGCGCGCAACTGACCTGACAATTCATAGGTCCACGCGTGATAGGGACAGACGACAACGCGGGTGTTGCCTGTGCCCGAGACCATTTCATGCGCACGGTGCTGGCAGACATTATAGAAAGTGCGAATTTCGCCATCGCGCCCGCGAATGCAAAACAGGCTTTGCCCGGCAATCTCGAAGGCAAAGTAATCTCCTGTTTCCCGAACCTGCGCGACATGTCCTGCGAACTGCCATGTTCGGGCCAAAAGCCCCTGCATCTCCTTCTCGAAAATGGCGGGGTCGGTATAATATCGCGCGTCCAGTGAGTGGGTCAGCGGTGCGTTCATTCGGGTTCCTCCGCATAGATGCCAAGCTGATGGCGACGACGATGGAAACGTTCGACCCGTTCGACGATCTCGTCGCTGGATACGGCGATCACGAAAGACAGCAGCGTTTCCAGCAGCGCGATGGTCGAAACGGATGATGGGAAAAACTGCGGCGTATCTGCTGCGACGACAAACCCGTGATGGGCGTTCCGGATCACAGGGCTGGCCGGACTGTCCGAGATACCGATGACAGTCAGGCCCTGCTGACGTGCCAGTTTGACCGCCTCGATCACTTCGGTGCGGTAGGGATGACAGGTGATCGCAATCAGCACGTCCTGCTCATCGGCCCAGGCCAGATCGTCCATTGGGGTTGAACCGGGGCGGGGGATTGCATGAAACTGCTTCATCCCGGTCGAAGCCAGATAAGTAAAGTTGCGCGCGTTGGAGTTGTTGACGCCTACGCCGAGTGTGAAAATCTGGCGAGAATTCCAGATGATTTCGGCAGCAGATTTCAGGCGGGTCGCGTCGATCCCTGCAAATGTTTCCTCGATATTCCGGATTGCGGCACCGATCATATCGGCATACAGCCCGCCCAATTCACCGGATTTGCCGATGTCCTGAAGCCATCTGGCGCGGTCTGGAAACGACACGCGCCCTTTTCGGATCGCGTCGCGAAAGGGTTCGCGAAAATCTTCGTACCCTTCAAACCCCACTTGCCGCGCCATGCGCACGAATGTGTTGGGCTTGACCTTTGCCGCCTCGGCAATTTCGCGCACGGTTGAAACCCCTACATCCGTAGGGTTTTCCAGAACGTAACGCGCGGCTTTCTGCGCCTCAGGGGTCAGGGCGTCCCACTCTTCGGTCAGGCGATCCAGAACAGTTGATGATACATTTGTGTCATTCATGATTGACGATGGTACAAATGTGGAATTAGCCTGTCGAGCAGAAAAGCGACTCGGGAAGAGGAAAAATCATGTCCGGGAATGAACTGCCGTCACACGCACGTGTGGTCATCGTCGGAGGCGGCGTCATGGGCGTTGGTCTGGCCTACCATCTGGCCCATGAAGGCTGGGGCGAAGAGACTGTTCTGCTGGAAAAGGCCGAGCTGACCAGCGGCAGTACATGGCATGCGGCGGGGCAGATTACGCATTCAACCTCAAGCTTTGGTCTGGGCAAATGCGTCGATTACAACATCGGCTTGTATTCCGGCCTGCTGGAGGCCGAGACAGGTCAGCCTGTCACGTGGCATGGCTGTGGCTCGTTCCGCCTTGCTTATACCGAGGATGAGATGGATTGGCTGCGCCATACCCTGTCGGTGGGCCGGTCGCTGGGTTTCAATATCGAACTTGTCGGTCCCGAGAAGGTGGCTGAACTGCATCCGTTTTATAACCTCGAAGGTGTTCTGGGCGCGCTGCATACACCGGATGACGGGCATGTGGACCCGACCAATGTGACCATGGCGATGGCAGCCGGGGCACGCCAGAAGGGCGTGCGCATCTTCCGCAGCTGCCGGGCGACGAACATCACGCAGGGCGCAAACGGCGAATGGATTGTTGAGACCGAACAGGGCACCATCATCTGTGAGCATGTGGTGAACGCGGGCGGCACCTACGCGCGCCAGATGGGCGAATGGTCCGGGCTGCAACTGCCCATGACGTCAATGACGCACCATTATTTCGTGACTGAGCCAGTGCCCGAATTCCAGAACTTGGACAAGGAACTGCCGGTGATCCGCGATGACCGCAAAGTCTCGGGCTATATCCGGATGGAGCAGCAGCGCGGCCTGATCGGAATATACGAGAAAGAGAATCCGAACTCGGTCTGGCATGATCATTGCCCGTGGGAGTACGAGAACTGGTTGTTCGACGCGGATTATGACCGGGTAATGCCATGGCTAGAGGAAAGCCTGAACCGGATGCCGATCTTTGCAGAACTGGGTATTCAACGCGATGTGCATGGGGCGATATCACATCCGCCGGACGGCAACCCCCTGATCGGTCCTGCACCGGGTGTGCGAAATTACTGGTGCTGTTGCGGGACGCAGATTGGGATCGGTTGGGGCCCGGGTCTGGCCCGCGAACTGGCGCGCTGGATGGTGCATGGGGCTGCCGATATCTCGATGCGGGATTTCGATCCGCGCCGCTTTGGCAGCTATGCCACCAAAGACTGGCAAGTGATCAAAGCGGAAGAAGATTACTGCTTGCGGCACGAAATCCCGTTTCCACACTTCAATCGGCTTGCAGGGCGTCCGATCAAGCCGTCGCCACTGTACGAGTTGCTGAAATCCAAGGGCGCGGTACATGAAGAAGTCTATGGCTTCGAACGCCCCCGCTGGTTCGCCCGCGATGGTGTGGAACAACGCGATCACTATTCCTTCCGCCGCACTCCTGCCGACGACATGGTCGCGGCCGAGGTCAAGGCAGTGCGCGAACGTGTCGGCATCATGGATGTCACCGCCTTCACCAAAGTCGAAGTATCGGGGTCCGATGCCTATACCCTGTTGGATCGGTTGACTGCTAACAGGATGCCGCAAAAGGTTGGCTCGATCACGCTGACCCATATGTTGAACCGTCGTGGCCGGATCGAGTTAGAGACAACGATTGTCCGCATGGCCGAAGACCGCTTCTATCTGGTCTGTGCAGCGTTCTTCGAACAGCGCTTGCTTGATCATCTGGCGCATCATCGCAAGGGTGAAGATGTACAGATCAATGCGCTGTCGTCCGAATGGTCGGCCTTGTCGCTGAACGGTCCCCGATCACGCGAAGTTCTGGCGCGCTGTACGGATACCGATCTGAGCAATGCCGGGTTCCGCTGGCTGTCAGCGCAAGAGGTCACCATTGCCGATCATAAACTCTGGGCGTTTCGCATGTCTTATGCGGGCGAACTGGGTTGGGAGCTGCATATGCCCAACGCTTCCTGCCTTGATGTCTACAATGCGCTATGGGCTGCGGGCGAGGCGTATGGCATCGCGGACTACGGCAGTTTCGCCATGAACGTGATGCGGATGGAGAAGGGCTTCAAAGGGGCAGGCGAGCTGACAAACGAAGTCACGTTGGCAGAAGCTGATGTGCTGCGCTTTGCCTGTACGGACAAGGATTACCTGGGCAAGGACAAGACGTTGAACACCGATTTGCCATGGGTATGTGCCTATCTGCAAGTCGAGCCGGATGGCGAAATTGATGGCCATGGAGGCGAGGCGGTGACGCTGGACGGGCGTGTCATAGGCTCGACGGCTTCGGTCGCATTCGGCCACACGGTCGGTAAGATATTGGCCTTTGCATACATCAAGCCCGAAGCAGCAAACGCGGGAACCGAGTTGGAGGTCGTGATTCACGGCAAGCCGCGTCCGGCCCGAGTACTGGATAAGCCCGCTTACGATCCAGACAGCCTGCAGCCCCGCACAGACGCATTAGTGGAGACCGCCTGATGAGCCTGCCCGCCACAATGAAAGCCATGGTCACGATGGGCCATGGAGATTTAGAGCAGATAGTTTGGCACGATAACTGGCCGCGTCCTGAACCTGCGGAGGGTGAAGTGCTGATCAAGGTTGCGGCATGTGGCCTGAACAATACGGACGTCAACACGCGGTCGGGTTGGTACTCCAAGACGGTCACAGCCGCAACGACCGGTGGCGCGTTTGAACAAGTTGGCGAAGAAGATCCCACCTGGGGCGGTAATCCGATCACCTTTCCGCGAATTCAAGGGGCCGATATCTGCGGGCATATCGTTTCCGTCGGCGACGGTGTTGACCGGGGGCGTATTGGTGAGCGTGTTATCACGGATGGCTGGCTGCGCGACCCGGTGGAACCCGACAATATGGACAAGACTGGTTATTTCGGCTCGGAACGGGATGGTGGTTTTGCCGAATACGCGACAACTCTGGCGGTGAATGCTGTGGCAATCACCTCGAACCTGACGGATGCTGAACTGGCAACTTTTTCCTGCTCTTACTCCACCGCCGAAGGCATGTTGACCCGTGCCAATGTGACCGGCGAGGATACGGTTTTGGTTCCAGGTGCTTCCGGCGGTGTGGGCGGTGCGCTTGTGCAACTGGCCAAACGGCGCGGCGCACGGGTGATCGCGATGGCATCCGAATCCAAACACGCGGACGTGGCCAGACTTGACCCCGATGTCATTCTGCCACGCGCACCTGCGAACCTGCGCAAGGCGCTGGGCGCGGAAAAGATCAGTGTGGTTGCTGATGTCGTAGGCGGGCCATACTGGCCGAACCTGATCGACATATTGGAACGGGGTGGCCGTTATACCTGTTCGGGCGCAATTGCAGGTCCGATCGTCGAACTTGATCTGCGTACATTCTACCTGCGCGACCTGACCTTCACCGGTTCGACCGTCATTGACCCTCAGGTCATGAAGAACCTCGTAACATACATCGAGGCTGGTGAGATCAAGCCAGCGCTTGCCGCGACATACGCGCTGGAGGATCTCCGAGAAGCACAAGCCGCGTTCATCGCGAAAGAGCACACCGGTAATATCGTGGTGATGCCATGACGCTTGACGATGTTCTCGAAGCTGCCCGGCAAATGCACCATGCGCATCCGGACCTTACTGCGTTCGCGCCTTGGCCGGGTGATCTGACCCCGACGGGGTTGGATGCCGCACCCATTCCCGCAACGAGGCTGGTGGCAGCCTTCGATCTTGTTGAAGACACGCCAACCCGTGACTTGATCGCGGCGGTCAAAGCGACGGCGCATCTGGTACATTGGAAACATACCTACACCGAAGACGAAGTTGGTGCGGATTTCCTGAACCGATACGGCTATTATGAGCTGTTCGGTCCTACCGGACATTTTCACTCGACCCTGCTGCGTGGCTACATCGCGTATTGGGGGGCTGGCCTGAGTTACGATTGGCACAGCCATCAGGCCGAAGAACTCTACCTCATTCTTGGCGGAGGTGCGTTGTTCAAGGTCAATGGGAACGAAACATATCTTGGCGCCAATCAAACACGCTTGCACGCAAGCTGGCAAAGTCATGCCATGGTCACCACAGATCAGCAGATCCTAACTTATGTTCTGTGGCGCGGTGAAGGCATGGGTGATCTGCCCCGGATGGATATCGCATGAAGATCAAATCTATCACAGTATTTCACGTCGACCTCCCACTGGAGCATCCATATTGGTTGTCGGGCGGGCGGCTGAAATTCGAAACGCTTGACGCGACAGTCGTGAAAATCGATACCGATGCGGGGTTTGTTGGCTGGGGTGAAGGGACCCCATGGGGCCATACCTATGTGCCCGCGCATGGTCCGGGTATCCGCGCCGGAATTGAAACGATGGCGCCGTTCATTCTGGGCCTGGATCCGCGGCGGGTTCTGGATGTGGAACGGGCGATGGATCTTGCCTTGCCCGGGCACCTTTATGCCAAAAGCCCAATTGATATGGCCTGCTGGGATATCGCGGGTCAGGCGGCGGGCGTGCCGATTGCCGATCTGATGGGGGGGGGATCGCGGACACCGCGCCCGATTGCGTCCTCGGTCGGGGCGAAATCCGTCGACGAAACGCGCGCGGTCATAGAGCGGTACCGCCAGCGGGGCTACATCGCCCATTCCGTGAAGATCGGTGGTGACGTTGAACGGGACATTGCGCGTGTTCGCGATGTCGAGAGTATTCGGCGACCCGGCGAGATCGTTCTCTATGATGTCAATCGTGGCTGGACGCGTCAGCAAGCGTTGCGTGTGATGAGCACCTGCGCGGATCTGAATGTCATGTTCGAACAACCTTGTGAGACGCTGGATGACATTGCTGCAATCTCGGGGCTTCACCCGTCACCCGTTTCAGTGGACGAAAGCCTTGTGACTTTGCAGGATGCAGCCCGCATCGCCCGCGATGGTCTGGCTCAGATTTTCGGGATCAAATTGAACCGCGTCGGCGGGCTGACCAAGGCTGCACGCATGCGGGATATCGCGCTGGCCCATGGGATAGACATGTTTGTAATGGCCACAGGCGGTACGGTTCTGGCCGATACCGAAGCATTGCATCTGGCCGCGACCATCCCGGATGAAAACTGCCTTGCCGTATGGGCCTGTCAGGACATGATCACGGTCGATATTGCCGGGGGGCGTGGGCCCCGGAATGTTGATGGCCATTTGCACCTGCCAGAAGAACCTGGGCTTGGCGTTCATCCGGATGAAAACACATTAGGTGATCCAGTGGGAGTATACGCTTGAAAATCAACAAGATAACGCTCTGGTCTGTCGATCTGACAAGTCACGAAACGTACCACATGGCTGAAGGTAAGACCTGCGCCACTGTGAAATCCCATGTCCTGAGCCTTGAAACGGACACCGGTCACAGGGGGTGGGGTGAGGTTTGCCCGATCCCGCATTACCTGCCGGCCTATGCGGATGGGGTGCCGGGTGCCATTGCTGAGATGGCGCCTGAAATCCTCGGGATTACCCCATTTGGTGCAGACGCCCCCATGCGCAAGCTGGACGGATTTCTGCAAGGGCATCAATACGCGAAATCGATCGTCGATATCGCGCTTTGGGACCTGTTCGGTCAGGCGGCAGGGATGCCGGTTTATGCGGTGTTGGGTGGGCGAGCGCAGGCGGATATGCCGCTCTATCATTCAATCACTTGCATTGCACCGGACGAGATGGCGTGCATTGCCAAATCCGCTTTTCAAACCGGTATCCGCCAGTTTCAGGTTAAGCTGGGTGTCGAGGGCGATTGGCAGGCGGATGCCGAACGGTTGATCAAAGTGCGCGAAGCCGTGGGAATCGGGCCGTTGGTATATGGTGACTGGAATTGTGGAGCATCGCGATTGCAGGCGACCCGTACCGGGCGTGCGGTGGCACATCTGGACGTGATGTTGGAACAGCCCTGCAAAACGCTGGAGGACTGTGCCGCTGTCCGTCAGGCTACCGGTCTTCCGATGAAAATCGACGAGAGTGCCTTTGATCTTGCCTCGCTGATGCGTGCGCATGACCTCGGGTGCATGGATGCGGTGGCGCTTAAACTTTCGAAATTCGGCGGATTGTCGGCAATGCGTCGTGCGCGGGACCTGACCGTGCATCTGGGCGCTGAGATTTGCGCGGAATGCACATGGGGGTCTGATATTATTACCGCGGCTTCACTCCACTTTGCGGCATCGACGCCGAAAGGTTCCCTGATGAACACGTGCGACTTGTCATCTTACGTGGTCCCGCGTCTGTGTCCTGATGCACCAACTCGTGAAAACGGCCGGATTGCTCCGCCCGAAGGTCCGGGATTAGGTGTTGTGCCGGACCTCGATATTCTTGGCACCCCAATTCTGGAGATCGACTGAGATGCTGAAGATCCAGACACAGTCCGAGTGGATAGCACGCGCAAAAGAGGTTCTGCCAGCTGGCGGTTTCGGCAACTTCGATCCGGGCATCATCATCGCCCGTGGTGAAGGCAGCCGTGTCTGGGACGAGGACGGCAACGAATATGTCGATTACCTGATAGGGTCGGGTCCGATGCTGCTGGGCCATGGCCACCCCGAGGTGATGGAAGCCGTATTGGAACAGTTGCCAAAAGGGATGACGTTTTTTGCAAACAACAGCAAGGGCATCGAATTGGCCGAGGCCATCATCGACGCCGTTCCCTGCTGCGAGCAGGTGCGCTTTGTCGCGTCAGGCGGCGAAGCCGACATGTATGCGATTCGCCTGGCGCGGGCTTATGCAGGGCGCAGCAAGATCCTGAAGTTTGAAGGCGGTTATCACGGTATGAGCGCCGAGGCGCAGATGAGCCTTGCCCCAAGCCGCAGAGTCAATTTCCCGCAGGCAGTTCCCGACAGCGCTGGTATCCCGGACAGCGTGGCCGAGCAAATGCTGATCGCGCCCTTTAACGATCTGGAAGCCGTCGCTGCTTTGCTGGAGGAAAATGACGACGTTGCCGCGATTATGGTCGAGCCTTTGCAACGGATCATTCCGCCAATGCCGGGATATTTGCAAGGCCTTCGAACCCTGTGTGATCAACATGGTGTGTTGCTGATCTTTGATGAGATCGTCACCGGATTCCGGCTGGCTTATGGCGGGGCGCAGGAACGATACGGGGTCAAACCGGATATCTGCACTCTGGGTAAGATCACAGGCGGTGGCTTCCCTCTGGCTGCGCTCGGTGCCAGCGTCGAGATCATGAAGCATTTCGATAAATCGAAGGTCGGGGAAGAAGGTTGGCTGATGCAGTTGGGGACCCTATCAGGGAATCCGGTCGCCTCGGTCGCAGGGCTTAAGACGATGGAGATTCTGCGGCGTGATGGCGCGTACGAGCGTTTGCGCGCAATTGGAAAACACTTGCAGCAGATTCAGACGGACGCCTTGAATGAAGTGGGTATCGCGCATCGGATATGCGGTGACGAGACTTTGTTTGACGTCTATTTCACCAACGCCGAGTGCCGCGATTATCGAAGTGCAAACCATGATGATCCACAGCGTAACGCCACTTATAATGCGGTGCTGCGCGCTCATGGAATCTTCAAGTCTCCGGGCAAGCTTTATCCGTCGCTGGCGATCACCGATGCGGATTTGGAACAGACACGCATCGCCGTCCGTCACGCGGTTGATGCGATTTCCTGAAGGTTGGATGTATACAACGTAAACGGGTCGCTGTTGAGTTCAACAGCGACCCGCTACCTTTGGAAGTCGGGGGTCAGCCTCGCCCCCTCGAATACTGATTAAATCACCGGCAATCTGAAAACTTTTCGATACTTTCGAGACTGACCCGACTTCCTCATCGGTATGTCACTTTAATGCCCGAGAATCTCGGCGGTCACAGTGATCAAGTTCACACTGCCTTAAATTAATTTGAATTTTTCCAATCGAAAAAACCCGGACCTGCCTGTTCCAACAGGTCTGCCGCCATCGCGCGGGCCATTTCTGGCCCGTCTTTGATGGAACCGGTCACATCTCTGTTCACGGTTTCCGATCCATCTGGGCGCAGGACTTCGCCGCGCAGCCTTAAGTTGTCTCCGTCCAGTTCTGCCAGACCAGCGATCGGAGTTTCGCAAGATCCGTCCAGCGCGGCCAGCAAGGCGCGTTCAGCGGCCAGCCGCCATCCTGTTTCCGTGTGATGAATCGCTTCAAGCATTTCAGCCGCGCGCATATCGTTGCTGCGCCGTTCGATGCCAATGGTACCCTGTGCAATCGCGGGCAGCATGTCATCCGGAGAAATGGCGCTGGCTGGAACCTCGTCCATGCCCAGACGGCGAATGCCAGCCATGGCCAGAAAAGTGCAATCCGCGACCCCGGCTTCCAGCTTTTTCAGCCGCGTCTGCACGTTCCCGCGAAACTCGACCACTTTCAGATCCGGCCGCCGGTTCAGCAGCTGTGCCCGACGCCGCAATGACGAAGTGCCCACAACAGCCCCTTCGGGCAGATCGTGGATTGAGTTAAGGCGCGGCGAGATGAAAGCGTCACGCACATCCTCGCGCGGAAGGAATGTGTCCAGAACCAGCCCTTGGGGCTGTTCAACAGGCATGTCTTTCGTTGAATGCACGGCGATATCGATTTCGGCGCGCAACATCGCCTCTTCGATTTCCTTGGTGAACAGGCCCTTGTTGCCGATTTCCTTCAGCGGGCGATCCGCATCGATCATGGCGCGATTGTCGCCGGTTGTTTTGATCACGACGATTTCAAAGGCCGCTTCGGGCAGATCAAACGCATCGCTCAGGCGTTGGCGGGTTTCATAGGCCTGAGCCAGAGCCAGCGGTGAACCACGGGTGCCAATTCTGAGGGGCGATGCGGGTGTGGGCAGGGTCAAAGTCATGTGCACAGCTTTAGTCGCGTCACATTGCCCTGACAATGGGGGCTGAGCTTGACAAATTGCCGCCGAAGGACGACCCGTTGCCAAAACCGGAAGACTGGGGGCGAATATGGCCGAGACAAAGAAACTGCTGAGGGCGCTGGCGGGCGAAGTACAGGATGTGCCGCCAATCTGGATGATGCGCCAGGCGGGCCGGTATCTGCCGGAATACCGGGCCACCCGTGCCCTGGCCGGAGATTTTCTGTCTTTATGCTATAACCCGGAACTGGCCGCCGAAGTCACATTGCAGCCGATCCGGCGCTATGGGTTTGATGCTGCGATCCTGTTTGCCGATATCCTGCTGGTGCCGCAGGCGCTGGGTGCGGATCTGTGGTTTGTGACCGGCGAGGGCCCACGTTTGTCGACGATCACGCGGCAAACCGAGTTTGATGCGTTGAAGCCGGTGGGCGCGATTCACGAGACATTGTCGCCCGTTTATGAAACGGTTCAGATCCTGTCGCGAGAATTGCCGTCTGAGACCGCGCTGATCGGGTTTGCCGGCGCGCCCTGGACAGTCGCGACCTACATGATCGCTGGGCGTGGAACACCCGATCAGGGACCGGCACACGCTCTGCGAGAGAGCGATACTGCCTTATTCGAGGCGCTGCTGGATCGCATCACGGCGGCAACAATCGAGTATCTGTCGGCTCAGATCGACGCCGGGGCCGAGGTGGTCAAGATTTTCGACAGCTGGGCGGGTTCCCTGAAAGGTGAGGCGTTTCGCAAATACGCGGTGGAACCGTGCCGTGTGATTACGCAGGCCATCAAGGAACGTCACCCCGGCATCCCGGTGATCGGTTTCCCGCGCGAGGCGGGGGAGGGGTATGTCGGGTTTGCCAAGACGACGGGCGTGGATTGCGTCGCGCTGGACAACTCGGTGTCGCCCGATTGGGCCGCCAGACATGTACAGGTTGATGGTTGTGTGCAGGGAAACCTGGCCTCGTCGCATATGGTGACCGGTGGGCAGGCTCTGGTGGATGAGACGCGGCGGATTGTCGAGGCTTTCTCGAACGGGCCGCACATCTTCAACCTGGGACATGGGATCACGCCGGATGCCGATCCTGAGAATGTTCAGTTGATGATTGATACGGTGCGCGGGCAGTAAGCAGGTTAAAGGGGGCCAGCCCCCTTCTTGGCCTGCGGCCAATTCATCCCCCGGGATATTTTGGGCCAGATGAAGTGCGGATCAGCGCAGGCTGTCGAGCTCTGCGAGGATCTCTTTAGTATGCTCGCCGCGCATGGGGCTGGGTTTCGGGGTCCAGTCATGGCCTGAAAACCGTGGGGCGGCGGCTGCCTGAAATGCGCCGTCAAAATCCTGCCAGCAGTTGCGATGGAGGTTCATCGGGTGTGAGCGGGCTTCGTCCGGGCTGAGAACTGGGGCAACGCAGGCATCTGTTCCTCGAAACAGGGCCTCCCAATGGTCGCGTGGTTGACTGGCGAAAATATCGGTCAGACGGCGTGAAAGCGAAGGCCACAGATCACGGTCGTATTGCCGTTGAAACTCGGTATCGTTTGTGAGGCCCAGTAAGCTCAGAAATTGCATGTAGAATTTTGGTTCGAGGCATTGCACGGAAATATAGCCACCGCAGGCGCAGGCGTAGGTTCTGCTCCAGTGGGGACCGTCCAACAGGCTTTGACCCCGGGTTTCAGACAGGTTGCCGGTTTGGCGCATTGTCATCAATAGGTTCATCATATGGGCCGAGCCGTCATAGATTGCCGCGTCAACGACAGTACCTGCGCCAGTGCGTTGCGCATTGATGAGCCCTGCCAGAACGCCTGCCACAAGATACATGGCCCCACCGCCGATATCGCCCACCAAAGTTGGCGGGGTCTGCGGTGCTTGGCCGGGACGTGATGCATACCAGAGCGCTCCGGACAGGGCGATGTAATTCAGGTCATGCCCCGCCGTGTCGGCCAGCGGGCTATTCTGCCCCCAGCCCGTCATGCGCCCATAGACCAGTTTTGGATTGCGGGTCAGGCAGGTATCCGGGCCGAGCCCCAGTTTTTCCATCACACCGGGGCGGAATCCTTCGATCAGGGCATCGGCTGTGTCAATAAGGCGAAGTGCGGTATCCAGATCATTGGCGTTCTTCAGATCAAGTGCGATGGATCTTTTGCCCCGGTCCAGCAGGGAACGTTCCGGCATACCCGGTGTTGCGGCGCCCCCTTTGCGGTGGACTGTTATCACGTCAGCGCCCAGATCTGCCAGTAACATGGCACTAAACGGGCCGGGGCCCAGACCTTCGAGTTCGACAACACGTATTCCGTTCAGCATCAAGGCCCTCCGTTTCCGGCAGAGTTTGCTGGCTGGTGTCGGGATTGCAAGCCGGATGATTGCTGGCGCGGGCGGTCTTCCTTTTGGCAGTTGTTCATCACATGGTGCGGAATGGGCCTGTTATCCCTGTGTTCGGGGCGATAGGGTCTGGGCCAGAACGGGGAGCGGATATGACGACCATTTTATCCATCAGAGATCTGCGCAAATCCTACGCCGATGGGTTCGAGGCGCTGAAAGGTGTGTCTCTGGACATTGAAGAAGGCGAAATTCTTGCGCTTCTGGGGCCGAATGGGGCGGGAAAAACCACTCTGATCTCGACGATCTGCGGAATAACCACGCCAACATCTGGCGCGGTTTCAGTCGGCGGGCACGACATTCAGTCGGATTATCGCGCAGCGCGCAGGATGATCGGGCTTGTCCCGCAAGAGATCGCGCTGGAACCGTTTGAAAAGGTCTGGAACACAGTTCGGCTGTCACGCGGATTGTTTGGGCTGGGCAAAGACAACGCCCGGATCGAGGACATTCTGCGCAAGCTTTCGCTGTGGGAAAAGCGCAAGAACGCAATCAAGGAGTTGTCGGGCGGCATGAAACGCCGCGTGCTGATCGCCAAGGCCTTGGCGCATGAACCACGTGTTTTGTTTCTGGATGAACCGACGGCGGGTGTGGATGTCGAGCTGCGCAAGGATATGTGGGGAATCGTGGCCGAGCTAAAACGGGACGGTGTCACCATCATTCTGACCACCCACTATATCGAAGAGGCCGAAGCCATCGCGGATCGCGTCGGCGTTATTGACAAGGGTGAGTTGCTTTTGGTGCAGGATAAAGACACGCTTATGGCGCAGATGGGCAAAAAGCAGATTGTCGTCATGCTGACTGAGCCAATCGCCAGGATTCCCGATGATTTGGCCAGCCACAATCTGACCCTCAACGGCGCGGGGGATAGCCTGATCTATACCTACGATACCCATGCGGATCGCACGGGGATAACGACCCTGTTGAATGACGTGTCGCAGGCCGGGCTGGTATTGCGCGATGTGCAGACACGGCAATCGAGCCTGGAAGAGATATTTGTAAACCTGGTATCCGGAGAGGCGGCATGAACTGGACCGCAATCGCTGCAATCTACCGGTTCGAAATGGCTCGCTTCTTTCGCACCCTGGCGCAAAGTTTCCTGTCACCGGTTCTTTCCACCTCGCTGTATTTCGTGGTTTTTGGCACCGCCATCGGCAGTCGAATTCAGGAGGTCGAGGGCGTATCCTACGGCGCGTTCATTGTGCCGGGCTTGATTATGCTGTCGGTGGTGATGCTGTCGATCTCGAACGCGTCTTTCGGAATTTATTTCCCAAAGTTTCTGGGCACCATTTACGAGCTGCTGTCGGCGCCGGTGAATTTTATCGAAATCGTGATTGGGTATGTCGGTGCAGCGGCCACCAAAGCGCTGTTCGTGGGACTGGTCATTCTGGCCACGTCGACCTTCTTCGTCGACATACGGATCGAACACCCCTTTGCCATGGCGGCGTTTTTGATCCTTTCATGTCTCAGCTTCTCGTTGCTGGGCTTTATCATCGGGATATGGGCCAGTAATTTTGAACAGATGTCTCTGGTACCGCAGCTTGTGGTCACGCCACTTATCTTCCTTGGCGGTACGTTTTATTCAATCTCGATGCTGCCGCCTCTGTGGCAGACGATCACGTTGTTCAATCCGGTCGTCTATCTGATCTCGGGGTTTCGCTGGTCGTTTTTCGGGCTTGCGGATGTGCCCATCGCCCTGAGTTTGCTGGCCATCATAGCCTTTACTGGGGTGTGTCTGGCGGTCATTGGCTGGATCTTCAAAACTGGCTGGCGCATTCGCAGCTAACCCACGCCGGTGCGTTGCATTTTTGCCCATTGAGTGTGTGAATTTGGTTCACGTCGCGTTCAAGGTTCGAAGAGTCTCTTGTTTACGGGTTGGTGGCACTCTACATCGGCACCCATGAAGCTCAGCCTGCCGTTCGTCAAAAAACACCCCTGTGTGGCCGTTGTCCGCCTGTCCGGCGCCATTGGAATGGCCGGGCGCGGGTCCTTGAACGACGCCACGCTTGCGCCGGTTCTCGAGAAAGCCTTTCGCAAGGGAAAACCTGCGGCCGTGGCGCTTGAGATCAATTCACCGGGCGGATCCCCTGTCCAAAGTTCAATGATCGGTGCGCGCATTCGGCGTTTGTCCGAAGAACTGGACGTGCCGGTCATCGCTTTTGTTGAAGACGTCGCTGCATCCGGTGGGTATTGGCTGGCCGCCGCAGCGGATGAGATCTGGGCCGATGACAGTTCCGTACTGGGATCGATCGGTGTGATCTCGGCTGGATTTGGCGCGCATGTCTTTCTGGCGCGGCAGGGATTTGAGCGGCGGGTCCATACCGCCGGGAAATCGAAGTCCATGCTCGACCCGTTTTCACCGGAAAAGAAAGAGGATGTAGCCCGCCTGCAAGGGTTATTGGGCGATATCCACGAGAATTTCATTGCGCACGTCAAAGATCGGCGCGGGGACAAGCTGAATCAGGAAGCTGACCTGTTCACGGGCGAGGTCTGGCTGGCGCGTCGCGCGCAGGAACTGGGGCTTATCGACGGCATCGCCCATCTGAAGCCAAAGGTGCAGGACCGTTTCGGTGACAAGGTCAAATTTCGCCGCTATGGCGTGAAAAAACCGATCTGGACCCGGTTTGGTGCCAGCCTGGCGCAGGATGCTATCGCAGGGTTAGAGGAGCGGGCAGCCTACGCGCGTTTCGGTTTGTGACGTGATCGTAAAGGCTGTCACTCTATTTCTGATCGCAATGGGCGTATTGGCAATGTTCGGCAAGCTGCGGTTTCCTGGGCAAAAGAAGCTAAGTTCGGCGAAATGTCCGCGATGCGGTCGCTATCGCATCGGAAAAGGCCCCTGTGCCTGTGGAAAAGGAGGCCGGGCTTGATCACCACGTGGCTGCTGTCTGGTCTTGGCCTGTTGATCCTGTTGCTGGCAGGCGATGCCTTGGTGCGTGGCGCAGTGAACCTGAGCCTGCGTTTAGGTGTTCCGGCCTTGATCGTCAGCCTTACGATTGTGGCCTTCGGCACGTCCGCGCCCGAGTTGCTGATTGCTATCAGTGCCGTCAAGGAACACGCACCGGGTATTGCGCTGGGCAATGTTGTCGGATCAAACACGGCCAACATCCTGTTGGTTCTTGGTCTTCCTGCGATGCTGGCAACGATCCATACCAGCGAATGCGACAGCCGTAGGAACTATGCATTCATGCTGATGGCGACGGCCCTGTTCATAGGGTTGGCGTTTTGTGGAACATTCACCGTCGTCAGCGGCCTGATCCTGCTGGCGGCTTTGGGCCTGGTTCTGATGAATGCGTTTCGTGAAGCAAAGGCGCACCGCAAGGCCTGTGGGGAAGCCTGTGCCGATGACGACGACCTTGAAGGTCTGGAAGAAGCTGATCCTGACATGCCTTACTGGAAGGTATCGGTTTACCTGATCCTCGGCCTTGTGGGCCTTCCTATGGGGGCGCACCTGCTGGTGGAAAATGCGACGGTCATCGCCCGGACATATGGTGTCAGTGAAACGGTTATCGGTCTGACCCTAATTGCGGTTGGAACGTCTTTACCCGAACTGGCGACAACCGTGATGGCCGCTTTGCGCCGACAGGCCGATGTGGCCCTTGGCAACGTGATTGGCTCGAACATGTTCAATCTTCTGGCCATTATCGGGATTGCAACCTGGTTCGGGCGTATCCCGGTTGATCCCGGTTTCCTGCATTTTGACCTTTGGGTCATGTTGGGCGCATCACTGCTTCTGGTTCCCTTTGTTGTCTTCAAGCAGGATATCTCTCGCGGTTGGGGGCTGGTGCTGACCTTCCTTTATGCGCTTTATGTCACTGTATTGCTGGTGTGATCTGACAAAACGAGGTGAAGCATGACCCGAGCTTTAGTGACCGGTGCCGGTATTCGTCTGGGTCGGGCCATGGCGCTTTATCTGGCGGGTCGTGGATATGATGTCGCCGTTCATTATGCGTCCTCAGAACGCCCCGCGTACGAGACTGTGGCGGAGGTACAGGCTATGGGCCGACGGTCAGTGGCATTGCAGGCTGATCTGCTGGATGAGGCAGAGGTGCAGGATCTGCTGCCCAAAGCAGCCGAGGCTCTGGGCGGGCCGATCACCTGTCTGGTGAACAACGCCTCGATCTTTGAGTATGACAGCGTTCACACCGCGACCCGCCAAAGCTGGGACCGCCATCTCGACAGCAATCTGCGGGCACCGTTCGTTTTGACCCAAGCCATGGCCGGGCAGGGGCTGGCCCCGAACACGGACGAAAATGGCGAACCCCTTGCGACCGGTCTGATCATCAACATGGTGGACATGCGTGTACGCAAGCTGACACCCGAGTTCATGTCTTACACCATTGCCAAAATGGGGCTATGGACGCTGACCCGTACCTCGGCACAGGCGCTGTCCCCGGCAATCCGGGTCAATGCCATTGGGCCTGGCCCGACGGTACAGGGGCATCGTCAAAGCGCCGAGCATTTCCAGGCGCAACGATCGAATACTGTTCTGGAACGCGGGTCAAATCCATCGGATATCACTGCCGCATTGGGGTTTTTTCTGGATGCGCACGCGGTAACGGGACAACTGATATGCGTGGATGGCGGTCAGCACCTGGGGTGGAAAACACCGGATGTTCTGGGTGTGGAATGAGCATTTCCGCTGCAAGTTTTGCACCGCGCACGTTCATGTTACCTACGTGTTACAAAAATGTCTTTTTTTTCATACACTTGCTAAATGCTTGAAAAAATAACTATCAAAATCAATAGCTTGATAATGTGCCTATTTTTTGTGCAGGTTGATGAAGTGGTAATGAAACAAGGGAAATTCTAAGACTGTGAAAACTTATCTTCACACTTATCCACAGGAATCGTGGATTTGTTTTCTCTTGATCTGAGGCCCGCAAGATTGCAGCCAGTAAAAGAGAATCATATCGGAAACCCATGACTACCCACAGTGAATCGTCCCCGACCGGTTATGCCTGCATTCAGCGTTACGCAAAGACGCTGGACAGCTCACCGGGGGTGTACAGGATGCTGGATGCCGAAAGCCGGGTTTTATACGTGGGCAAAGCGCGAAACCTGAAGGCGCGGGTATCGAACTATGCAAGGCCGGGTCATTCGGGCCGGATCGAGAAGATGATTGCCTCGACCGCTTCGATGATGTTTCTGACGACAAGAACCGAAACCGAGGCGCTGCTGCTGGAGCAGAACCTGATCAAGCAGCTTAAACCGAAATACAATGTGCTGCTGCGGGACGACAAAAGCTTTCCAAACATCCTGGTCGCCAAGGATCATGACTTTCCTCAGATCAAGAAACACCGCGGGGCCAAGAAGGAAAAAGGCGCCTATTTCGGGCCGTTTGCCAGCGCGGGTGCTGTAAACCGCACGTTGAACCAGCTGCAAAAGGCATTCCTGCTGCGGAACTGTTCGGATTCCATGTTTGACAGCCGTACGCGGCCCTGTCTGCTTTATCAGATCAAACGGTGTTCCGGGCCGTGTGTCGGTTTGATTTCGGCGCAAGATTACAGTGAAAGCGTCAAGGATGCAGAACGTTTCCTGTCGGGGCGCTCGACCAAGGTGCAGGAGGAACTGGCTGAACAGATGATGGCGGCGTCCGAGGCTATGGAGTTCGAACGCGCCGCCGGTCTGCGCGACCGCATCCGGGCGCTGACGCAGGTACAGACCGCGCAAGGCATCAACCCTCGTGGCGTGACCGAGGCGGATGTGATCGGCCTTTATATGGACAGCGGGCAAGCCTGTGTTCAGGTATTCTTCATCCGGGCCAACCAGAACTGGGGCAACAAGGACTTTTATCCGCGTGTTGGCCCGGATGTATCACATGCCGAAGTGATGGAGGCTTTCCTTGGCCAGTTCTACGACAACAAGGAACCACCACGGCAGTTGATCTTGTCGGACGGGATCGAAAACGCCGATTTAATGCAGGAGGCTTTGTCCGAGAAAGCCGGGCGCAAAGTCGAAATCCTTGTCCCGCTGCGTGGTGAGAAACAGGAACTGGTTGCAGGTGCCTTGCGCAATGCGCGAGAGTCTCTGGCCAGGCGCATGTCGGAAAGCGCCACGCAGGCCAAGTTGCTGCGCGGGGTGGCAGAGGCGTTTGATCTGGATAGTCCACCGGGACGGATTGAGGTCTACGATAACTCTCATATCCAAGGCACTAACGCGGTGGGTGGTATGATCGTGGCAGGGCCCGACGGGTTCATGAAAAACGCCTATCGCAAGTTCAACATTCGCGGCGACGACCTGACGCCGGGTGATGATTTCGGCATGATGAAAGAGGTTCTGAACCGTCGCTTCACCCGCCTGCAAAAAGAAGACCCGGATCGGGATAAAGGGCTTTGGCCCGACCTGCTGTTGATCGATGGCGGTGCCGGACAGGTCAGCGCCGTGCACGAGATCATGCAGGCCCACGGGGTCGAAGACATTCCGATGGTCGGTGTTGCCAAAGGGGTCGACCGTGACCACGGCAAGGAAGAGTTTCACCGGATCGGCCAGCGCCCCTTTGCCCTAAAACGCAACGATCCGGTCTTGTACTTTATTCAACGGTTAAGGGACGAGGCGCACCGTTTTGCCATTGGCACCCATCGCGCGAAACGCGCCAAGGCCGTTGGTGCCACGCCGCTGGATGAAATTCCGGGCGTCGGGGCTGCACGCAAGCGCGCATTGCTGACTCACTTCGGCAGCGCCAAAGCGGTAAGCCGGGCCAATCTGGCAGACCTGAAAGCGGTCGAGGGAATCTCGGCCGGGTTGGCTCAGAAAGTCTATGATTTCTTCCACGACAAGGGTTAGACCTGTCGCCCCCGCCACAGGATATAGAGGCCCGAGGCCACAATAAGCGCGCTGCCGACCCACATAGTACGGTCCAGGCTTTCGCCGAACAGGGCGATACCCAACCCGATACCGAACAGCAGTCGCGTATAGCGGAACGGGGTCACGGCTGACACTTCACCCGTGCGCATTGCGTTCATGAGCGCGGCATAGGCCATGACGCCCATCAGAACCGCGCCCGTCAGATGCAGGCTGGTGTGCGTGCTAACCGGTGTCATGGGTGCGCCTTCCCACACCCGATAGGCAAGGCCCGCGACGATAATGCTGAGGAAACCATAAAACCCCAGTACTTCGGTTCCAAGGGTCGCAGGGGCCGCGCGGCTGGCCAGATCACGCCCTGCGAACCCTAACATACCCAGCACGGCCAGCATCGACAGCAGTGAAAAACTGTCCCCGGTCGGTTGCAGAATAATGACGACTCCGATCATACCGACAAAAATCGCGCTCCATCGCCGCCAACCAACCGCTTCACCAAAGAATAATGCCGCGCCTGCGACCACAACCAAAGGCGTTGCTTGCAAGATCACGGTGGCCGAGGACAAGGGCGTCAACGCAATGGCGAGCACATAGAATAGCCGACCAAAGACTTCGAACAGCACCCGAACTTTCATCGGGCGGGATAGAACGTCTGGGTGTATCAGACGTTTTCCGCGAGCCGACGCCAGTGCCGCAAAGATTACGGACCCGCCAGTCCCGAACAGAACCAGAACCTGCCAGATCGGAAGCGCGGTCGATGCTGCTTTCAGCAACGCATCCTCCAACGCAAAGCCCGCCATTGCGGCCACCATCCACAGGCTGCCGACCATGTTCGACCGGGCGTCGGTTTGAATATGCGCTGTCATCCTGAACGTTCCACTTTGCAGTCGACGGGCAATCTGACTGCAAAGACGTGAAACGCCAAGTGCACGAGGCGCAAAGCGTCGGACCTGCGGCGCTTTGACCAAGCTGTTGTGAGTGATGTAGTTTTTTACCGGTTTGTCTTTTCTGTCTTGAACCGGCGATATAGGGTCCAAGCCATGAAGTGGAATTTGCCCAATATCCTGACGGTTCTACGCCTGCTGGCTGCGCCCGGTCTGGCCGTAATGTTTTTGTACTTCACCCGGCCCTATGCGGACTGGTTCGCTTTGATCCTGTTCCTTTCGGCGGCGATCACCGATTGGTTTGATGGCTATCTGGCCCGTGCGTGGAAACAGGAAACCAAGATGGGCGCGATGCTGGATCCGATTGCCGACAAGGCAATGGTGGTGATCGCGCTGATGATTCTGGTTGGCTATTCGACCGAACACTGGACGCCATGGCTGGTGCTACCCGCCACCGTGATCCTGTTCCGCGAGGTTTTTGTCTCGGGCCTGCGCGAATATCTGGGCGATGTGGCGGGGACGCTGAAGGTTACAAAGCTGGCCAAGTGGAAAACAACAGCGCAGATGATCGCCATCGCCGTGCTGTTCTCGCAGGGCATCTTTGAACACTATGCCGTGATGGCGAGTTTCGGCATGGACGACGCGCTGGTAGAACAGATTATCGCGGGCCAGGTTGAAGATGTGAATCACCTGCGCTGGAACATCCATGGTATGTTCTGGGCAGGCCAGATCGGGCTGTGGTTGCTGTGGATTGCGGCGGCGCTGACATTGATCACCGGCTATGATTACCTACGTAAAGCCATGCCACATCTGAAGGAGATCTGAGGGATGGATGTGCTGTATTTTGCATGGGTACGCGAACGTATCGGTTTGCCAAAGGAAAAAGTCGAGACGCAGGCAGTCACTGTCAATGATCTGGTGGCCGAGTTGAGCGCGCGGGAAGAACGCTATGCCGCGGCATTTGCCGATTTGTCCGCCCTGCGCGTTGCACTGGATCAGGAGTTGTCGGATTTTGACGCCTCGCTGTCGGGCGTTCGGGAAGTGGCGTTTTTTCCACCAATGACGGGCGGTTGAGCGATGCGGATCGCTGTTCAGCAGGAAGCATTCGATCTGGGCGCCGAGGCCAATGCTTTTGCCGCCGGGGATGATGCCAACGGAGCCATTGTCACCTTCACTGGCGTTGTGCGCGACCTGGCAAGCGGTGATCTGGATGTGATGGAGATTGAACACTATCCGGGTATGACGGAACGGGCGCTGACCAAGATTGCCCAGGAAGCCAAGGAGCGGTGGTCATTGGGTGACGTGCTGGTGATCCATCGTCATGGCCGACTGGCCCCGGGAGACAGGATCATGATGGTGGCGACCGCTGCGCCGCATCGTAAAGATGCGTTTGAGGCAGCGGAATATCTGATGGATTATCTGAAGTCTCGCGCACCTTTCTGGAAGAAGGAAATCACCCACTCTGGTGCGGAATGGGTCGCAGCCAAAGACGAAGACGAAGACGCGCTGACCCGGTGGTAGTGATTTAGCGACCGTTTATTCTTGCAAACTTGGGCGGTGGCGCAAGGTCGTATACTTAATCCGCGTTGTTGATCCGTCCGCGCAGTTCTTCGGCCTCCTGACGCGCGGCCCGCAGGCCATCCATAGCAGCTGCCAGCTCGGCCTCTGTCTGGGTTAGCTGGTTTGTCAATTCGGCCTCACGTTGCTGCAAATAGGTGATGGCCTGATCGCGGGTTTCCTCGGCCTCGTGCAACTCCTGACTCATCCGATCCAGATCGGCAACGTCGCTTTGACTTACTCGGGACAGGCGGTGCGCCAACCAGTTGGCAAACCAGCCCATGCAGAAGGCGGCGAACAGGATAATGGCAGTTACAATGACGAATTCTGTTCTGTTCAACTTACTGGTCCCCTGCATCCGCATCTGGTGCGGTCGTGTCGGTTTGGTCCTCTGCGGAAGTCGCAGCCTCGGCCTCAAGCGCTTCAAGGCCTGTTTCTCTACCCTCAACAGGCTCAGGGCGGATCAGACGGAACTCGATCCGGCGGTTTTCTTCCCGACCCTCTTCGGTGTCGTTGTCAGCGATGGGTTGCGTTTCCCCATACCCCACGGCGGTGTAGCTGCTGGTAGGAATGCGCCGCCCGCGCAGCTCGTTCAGAATGGATTGCGCCCGCGCCTGGCTGAGTTGTTGGTTCATCTCTTCACGGCCCTGACTGTCTGTGTGGCCCTGAATCTCCATACGGATCGGACCGCAGTCGCGCAGGATATCCGCAATCTGGTTCACCACATCGCGCGAGTCTGATGCAATCGTGGCCGATCCGGGCTCAAAGGCGATTTTGCTGGTGGCCTGAATTTCAGCAATTTGGGCCTCGCAGACTTCCGGGTCGGGCAGGGCGTCCTCGGGTTCCGGTGGGGGCTGATAGGTGATGGTCAGGGTGTATTCCTGCCCCTCGCCCAACTTGTCGGACAATTGACCTGCGATGCGGGCCTTGGCGTCTTCTTCGTGGCTGAGGCCGATCAGTTCGACCGTATCGGGTGTTACGGTCAATACGCCGTTGTGGAGCTGACCCAAAGCCTCCAGACCGGCCAGAACACGTACAGGCCAGTCCGTCGGGAGATCCGAAACGAAGCGGGTGGCAGTATATACCTGATCGGATCCAAAGGCCGCGCGCGCGTAGCTGTCGACCATGTCGCGCAGAGTTTCATCACCCAGCCGTCCGCGCAATTGCACCAGCCCTTCAGGGCTGCGGGTGGCCGAGAACTCGACCGGGCCATTTGGGTTCGTTGTCTCAGGCTCGGGCAATACGGCGTGCAAGGCGAAGACCGCAGGCAGCTCGGTTTCAAGCTCGCCCACAACCCGGTCGAACAACGCAGGATCGGTTCCCTCCGCTGCGATCAGGGTAATGTCCGCGTCTGACATGGTGACCGAACCCTGGCCTATCCGGAACAGCGCCTGAATGCTTTTCTCGGCTGCTTCTGGCCAGCGTGGCGATGGTTCGCCCAAGGCGATGGTGCAGGAATAAGGCCCCGTTAACCCGGCGTTTTTCGCGGCGGCCACGATTCGGTCACGTGCCTTCTCATCCTGCGCCGAGCAGGCGTCAAAATGCCCGCCTTCTTCGTCGATCAGGTAACGCAAAGTAAATGGAGTGACGACCGGGCGAGGTGCTGAAATTGCCAGCCCAACCCGCAGGCTGGGCGGTGCCGTACGCGTCAGGTCGCGTTCCAGTTTTTGTTTTTCTTGCTGACTGTTGGCAATTGCCGTGATCCTGACCAGATCCGGGCTGGCGGAAATTTTGGCGCGGGGCAGGTGGGTCAGGGCCTCCAACGCGTAAGATATTGCGGCATCCCACCCTTTGGGCTTTGGGTAATCTGCTGTTTCCATCAGGTCCGAAATGGCAACAGATCTGTCCAGATTGCCAAGCCGTTGGATCAGCTTGTCCCTGTTCTCACTGGCCGGGATCAGACCTATCACCGAAATTCCACTGTCATTTCGCAGGATTTCTACCGAAAAGCGCGGTGCTGCGAGGGCGGAAGTTGCGATAACCTCCATTTCGTCGATTACGCGGGATGTATCAACTTCGGTTCCCGCAGCGGTCAGCGCGTTAAAGCGGGTCGCTTCATCTGGCGCTGTACCGGTCAGGACCACCCGCAAACCATCGGCTTCGACCTCGGCCCAATCGTGTCCTTTCAGGTCCAGCGAGCGCCGTACAGCGAGTTCCGATGATTCTTCGATCTCGGTAACAGCATAGCTGGCCGCCAGAAGTGACAGGCCAGCTGATACAAGAAAGATCAGGGAAACAGCGATAAAATACGGCAGACGCATGTTTGGGTTTGGCACTCCTCAGGCGTTTGCGCCGATCTTTACAGGCCCCGTTCAGCGGGTGCAATCAGAGCAACAAGGCGACGCAAAGGAAGATCAGCGGAATAAAGCCGGTATCGCGGTTGGCACGAAACAGCAGCAGCAGCTTGGCGTTGTCTTCGGTATCAAGCCCGCGCAATTGCCACATCATGTGCCAGCCCATGGCCCAGGGGCCGCAAAGCGCGACCCCCAACGCCAGAATTGACGCGTCAGGCACCCCGGCATCAATAATGGCCAGCCCCATCAGCGATACCGTTGCAACCAGAAAATACTTCAGCCATTTCGCCGTGTCGGTGCCAAACAGGCGCGCGGTGGATTTGATGCCGACCAGTTCATCGTCCTCGGTATCCTGATGTGCATAGATCGTGTCATAGAACAGGGTCCAGGCGATGCCGGACAGGTACAGCGTGCCAGCAGGCCAGCCGAGCGACCCGCTATGCGCCGTCCAGGCCAGTAATGCGCCCCAGTTGAAGGCCAGCCCCAGAAAAACCTGAGGCCACCAGGTAAACCGCTTGGCAAACGGATAAACGGTCACCGGCAGTAAAGATAACACACCCATGGCAATCGCCGCCTGATTGAAGCTGAGAAGAACGCCGAGCGCCAGAAGGCTTTGCAGTATCATCCAGGCCGCAGCTTGCCGGACACTGACTTGCCCCGACGGTATCGGGCGCGAGCGTGTGCGTTCAACCTGTGCGTCGAATTCCCGGTCTGTAATGTCATTCCACGTGCAACCGGCACCTCGCATCAAAAAAGCTCCGAATGCGCAGCCTAGGGCAATCCACAGATCTTCCCAACGCGGTTGACCGTCATGCAGGATGGCCAGCGCCAGCCCCCACCAACATGGAAGCAGCAACAGCCATGTGCCGATGGGCCGGTCCGCGCGGCTGAGGCGCAGATACGGTCGGGCAAAGGCTGGGGCATATGTGTCGACCCAGTTGCCGGTGACGGCATCGGCGACTTGACCATCTGGTGTTGGGGCATTGCCTTGCATATGTAGGTCTCATGAGTGCGAAAATCAGACTGTATGTAGAGCAGCCCTTGGGTCAGGGGCAATCGGTTCCTTTGACGCGCGATCAGGCGCACTATCTGTTTGGCGTCATGCGACTGCCGGTTGGCGGAGCAGTGGCGCTGTTTAACGGCAAAGATGGAGAGTGGCTGGCCGAGGTGGCCGAGTCCGGAAAACGCGGTGGCGCTCTGACCTGTGTCAGGCAGACCAAACCTTTGCATCTGCCCCCCGATCTGTGGTTCCTGTTTGCGCCGATCAAAAAGGCGCGCACCGACTTCATTGTAGAAAAAGCCGCTGAAATGGGCGCGGCTCGCATCCTGCCAGTTCAGACCGAATTCACCAACGCAGACCGTATCCGGCAAGACCGGCTTCAGGCTCATGCAATCGAAGCCGCTGAACAATGCGGTGGAACCTACGTGCCCGAAGTGGCAGACCTTCAGCGGCTGGACCGCGTGCTGAAGACCTGGCCTGAAGGTCGGCAGTTGATGTTCTGCAACGAGGCCGAGGTCGGCTCGGCCCTGCGGCTGGCAGCGAATGAAAAAGGGCGCCCCTGGGCCATTCTCATCGGCCCGGAAGGCGGGTTTTCCAACGCTGAGCGTGCGCGGCTGTCGGCTTTACCCTATGCGCATGTAGTCAGTCTTGGCCCGCGTATTCTGCGGGCGGATACAGCGGCGGTGGCCGCGTTGACCATGTGGCAGCAGGCATTGGGGGATTGGTCGTGATTCGCGAGGCGGTTCAATCGGATGCCCCGGCGCTAGAGATGTTTCTGTCCCGCTACCCTGACAGTTCAATGTTTTTGCGCAGCAATTTGGCGGCCCACGGGGTGGGGTTGAATGCGAATGAATATTCCAGCCGCTACTTCATCTGGGGTGAGGATCAGGTTCAGGGTGTCTTTGGGCTCAGCAAGAAGGGCTATCTGATGGTTCAATTGCCCAACGCCGAAACCGAAGCTGCCGAGTGTTTCGCGCGGATGATCGAAGGCGAAACCGTTTTGGGTATGACGGGGGATGCACCTCAGGTCGAGCTGACGTTGGGCGCTTTGGGATTGGGGCAGGCGAAGTACCGGTTGAACCACGATGAACCGCTTTATCGACGTGACCTGCGAGGTCTGACTGAGGCACCTGTTCCATATCGCGATTTGCGCGCCGAGGATCGGTCAAGACTGCACATTTGGTTCGCGGATTACATCGAGGATACCGGACAGGCCGCAGGCGAAGAGGCGCGTGAGCTGGCGGCAGAGCGCGTCGAGGCGGAATTGACCGCAGGCAGGGCGATTGTCCTGATGGAAGGCGACGCGCCGGTTGCCATGGCGTCTGTAAATGCCAGGGTTCACGACCAAGTTCAGGTCGGTGGTGTTTTTGTTCCACGTAAAAACAGAAATCGTGGCCTGGGTCGACGGGTCACGACCGCATTGATGCAGAAAGCAAAATCCGAGGGCGCGGCGGCCGCGATCCTGTTTGCGAACAACACACCTGCCGCCCGTGCCTATGAGGCGATTGGGTTCCAACAGGTGGGTTGGTACAAGGTCGCTTTGCTGCAGGAACCGCAAAGGGTGCTCTCATGAGTTTCATCCGACCCGAGGCAAAACTGGCGCTTTGGCGTTGGCGCGAGGTTCTGGTTGCGGCTTTTGTCCTGATCCTTGGTCTGAGCTGGATCAGCGGGCCGGGTGGGCTGCTGGCTTGGGTAGGCTGGTTTCTGATTGTCGTGTCAGCGGCTTTGACTGTGATCGGCATACAGCGCGCGCGCTTCAGAACAGGTGTGGGGGGGCAAGGTGTCGTGACGATTGATGAAGGTCAGATCACTTATCTGGGCCCCTTGGATGGCGGCATCGTCGCGTCCCGCGAAATTGAGCGTCTGGCCCTTGACCCGACCTCCGACCCTGCACATTGGGTTCTGGATCAGCCGGGCCAGCCAGCGCTTCACATTCCTGTGAATGCAGAAGGAGCCGAGGCATTGTTCGACGTATTCTCAAACCTGCCGGGCCTCAAAACCGAGCAAATGCTATCGGAACTCAACGGCAAATCGCAGCATCCGGTCGTTATCTGGGAACGTACACCGTCGCGCCCGGCGCATCTGCCGTTGCATTGACACTGGCGCCATTTACGACCACCACTTGACCTTCAAAACAGACACAGCAGGATCGGAGCACGGTTCATGTCCATCCCTCAGTCCGGCGGCGGTCCGATCGAACGCCATGAACAACTGGCCGAATATCTGGAATCGGGTTGCAAACCCAAGCAAGATTGGCGCATCGGCACCGAGCATGAGAAATTCGGCTATTGCAAGGACACGCTGAAACCTCTGCCTTTTGAAGGAAAGCGATCCATTGTCGCCGTGTTGGAGGGGTTGCGGGATCGCCACGGCTGGGGAGAGGTCCGTGAATCCGGTCATCTGATCGGTCTTGAAAAGGACGGCGCAAATGTCAGCCTTGAACCGGGTGGCGCGCTGGAGCTGTCGGGTGCCCCTCTGGAGACGATCCATGAAACCTGCGATGAGGTGAACACTCACCTGCGCGAGGTGAAGGATATCGCCGATGAGATCGGTGTGGGATTCATCGGTCTGGGCGCGGCGCCGATCTGGACGCATGACCAGATGCCGCTGATGCCCAAGGGGCGGTATCGGCTGATGAACGATTATATGGAAAAAGTCGGCACCATGGGCCGCGCCATGATGCGGCGGACGTGTACCGTTCAGGTTAATATCGACTTCGGGTCCGAAGCCGACATGGTACAGAAACTGCGCGTGGCGCTGGCATTGCAGCCGGTAGCGACGGCGCTGTTTGCCAATTCTCCGTTCTTCGAAGGTAAAGTGAACGGTCAGAAAAGCTGGCGCAGCCATATCTGGCGACATCTGGACGATGCGCGCACGGGCATGTTGCCCTTCGTGTTCGAGGATGGCTTTGGATTCGAACGCTATGTCCAATACGCGCTCGATGTGCCGATGTATTTCGTCTACCGCGACGGGCAGTACATTAATGCGCTGGGCATGTCGTTCCGAGATTTCCTCAAGGGTGAGTTGCCTGCATTGCCGGGTGAAACGCCGACCCTGTCGGATTGGGCCGATCACCTGACAACGGCCTTTCCCGAAGCGCGGATCAAGAAGTTCATGGAGATGCGCGGCGCGGATGGTGGCCCTTGGCGACGGCTTTGCGCCTTGCCCGCCTTCTGGGTCGGGCTGACCTATGACCAAACCGCGCTGGATGCGGCGTGGGATCTGGTCAAGGGCTGGGATGCTGAAACGCGCGAGGCGCTGCGTGTTGCGGCGGCCAAAGACGGGCTTCAAGCGCAGGTTGGCAACGTCAACATGCATGATCTGGCGCGTGAAGTTGTGGCAATCTCCGAGGCGGGCCTGAAAGCCCGTGCGCGCCCTGGTGCTGGTGGTTTGGTCCCGGATGAGACGCATTTCCTGAACGCGTTGAAGGAAAGCATCGACACCGGCAAGGTTCCGGCAGATGAGTTGCTGGAACACTACAATGGCGACTGGAATGGCGACCTGACCCGGATTTATCCCGAATACAGCTATTGATGCGCACCGTCCCGCTTGCATTCGCGGGGCGGGGCCGATAGCAGGTTCTCGACCAAATTCAGAGGGCCGTCATGGACGATCTTAAGGCAAAGTATCTGGGCCAAATCGCCGAAGCAGGCGACGAAAACGCGCTTGAGGCGATCCGCGTCGCGGCTGTTGGCAAAAAAGGCGAGGTCGCGCTGAAGATGCGCGAGCTGGGCAAGATGACGCCCGAGGAACGTCAGGTCGCAGGCCCGGCGCTGAATGCCCTGAAGGATGAGATTAACTCGGCGCTGTCCGCCAAGAAAGCCGCGCTGGCCGATGTTGCACTGGATGAGCGCCTGCGGACCGAATGGCTGGACGTCACCCTGCCGACCCGCCCGCGCCGTCAGGGGTCAATCCACCCGATCAGCCAGGCGACCGAGGAACTGACCGCGATCTTTGCTGAACTGGGCTTCTCGGTGGCCGAAGGGCCGCGTGTTGAAGACGACTGGTACAATTTCGACGCGCTGAACATCCCCGGTCACCACCCCGCACGGGCCGAGATGGACACGTTCTATATGCACCGCGCCGAGGGTGATGACCGCCCGCCGCATGTGCTGCGCACCCATACCTCGCCTGTCCAGATTCGCTCGATGGAGAAACAGGGTGCACCGATCCGCGTAATCTGTCCGGGCGGCGTGTACCGCGCCGATTACGACCAGACCCACACGCCGATGTTCCATCAGGTCGAGGGGCTGGCCATCGACAAGGACATCTCGATGGCGAACCTGAAATGGGTTCTGGAAGAGTTCGTGAAAGCATTCTTCGAGGTCGATGATGTCGAACTGCGCTTCCGCGCCTCGCACTTCCCCTTCACCGAGCCGTCGGCCGAGGTCGATATCCGCTGTTCGTGGGATAACGGCCAGCTGAAGATCGGCGAGGGCGACGACTGGATGGAGATTCTGGGTTCCGGCATGGTTCACCCCAAGGTGATCGCCGCTGGAGGGATCGACCCCGAGGTCTATCAGGGTTTTGCGTTCGGGATTGGCATCGACCGTCTGGCGATGCTGAAATACGGCATTCCGGATTTGCGGGCGTTCTTTGATAGCGACCTGCGCTGGCTGCGCCACTACGGGTTTGCAGCGCTGGATATGCCAAACCTGCATGGTGGTTTGTCGCGGTAGAGAGCACATCGGACGACTGGCTGACCGCATATAAGGATTGGTGGAAGCAAAAGGCTTCTAGGCATCCACTGCTTTGGTGTTTGTGTTTGTTCCTCGCGATGTTTGTGACGCCAACTTTTGTGCTGTGGGTTTGGAAAAGCCAGCCGGTTGCAGTTCTGATTGCTTTTGTTGCATCGGCACTTCTGTTCTTGCCCGGAATTCTAATTGCTGGTTTCGAGTTTTTGCGGCCTGCTGTGTTTCAGATGCGCGATAGAATTCAGAGAGAAAAAACTCAGGACCTCATTTACAAACGCAATTGCGGGTTTTGGAAGTGGTGGTGAGCAGTTGGTTTGGCTGCTAAGCGCGGCTTGATGCTTTGACCTGACGTAGGGCGGGCTTCAGCCCGCCATGTGCGATGGGTGGGTGCCGAGCTGAAGCCCGGCCTACGTTCGGACCACACCGATATGTTAAGTGACAGGGCGGAATGCCTCGTTAGGGTCGGGCGCATGATCTGTCGATTGCTCTGCCTTCTTCTGCTGATGACCGGGCCCGCCTTTGCCATGGGGCCCTGGAAAACCGAATGCCACGGCGATATTGTCTGTGATCTCGGTGACCGCTCGTATCACGTTTTAGAACCTGATGGCTGGGATGGTGAAACACCTCTGCCGGTGCTGCTGCATTTCCATGGCTGGTCCCGGCAGGGGACCGTGGTGGTGAACCACGAACGGATTGCCGGGGCCACGAAACGTCGGGGTGTGCTGCTGGTGGCCCCGAACGGTCTGGGCAAAAGCTGGGATTTCTGGTCCGCAAGCTCGGATGATGTGCCTTTTGCCGACCGGGTGCTTGAGGATGTCGCCCGGCGCTATCCGATCGACGCGACCCGCATCTATGTATCAGGCTATTCCTTTGGAAGTGCGATGGCGTGGCGCTTTGTCTGCGAAACCGGCGATGATATCGCGGCGCTGCTGGGTGTGGCCGGAACACTCCGCCAGACCGAGACCTGCCCGCAAGCCCCGCAAGAGGTGCGGCATGTCCATGGGACAGATGACACGGTGATGGATTTCCCGTTTGGTCCGGGTGGCGATACAACGTATCCGGTGGCGCTGTGGCGTGAGAAATACGGCTGCGATGCAGCCACCCCGCGGGGTGATTGGAGTGTGGAACCGTTCCTGACCCTTAGCCGAGTGGAATGGACCGATTGCACGCAGGGGCAGGTGACGCTGGACACGCATCCCGGCGGGCATTTCATCCCGCATGGCTGGATTGGGCGGCAGTTGGATGAGCTTTTGGGCCGCACCCCCAGCTATCCGTGACGCGCAGCGCTTGCACCCCGGCGCATTCTTTGCCATTGCCTGTGCCGACTGGATGTTTGCCAAAAAAGGCCCCGTGCAATGAAATTCACTCTGTCCTGGCTGAAAGACCACCTCGACACTGATGCTTCGGTTGATGAAATCGCCGAGGTGCTGACCGATCTCGGGCTTGAGGTCGAAGAGATCGTGAACCCGGCCGAACGGCTGGCAGGTTTTACTCTGGGCTATGTGAAACACGCCGAGAAACACCCTGACGCGGACAAGCTGCGCGTTTGCAAGGTCGATACAGACGAGGGCGAGCTACAGATCATCTGCGGTGCGCCCAATGCGCGTGAAGGGATCACCGTCGTGGTCTGCAAACCGGGCATGTACATCCCTGGCCTGGACCTGACCATCAGTGTCGGCAAGATCCGTGGCGTCGAAAGCTTTGGCATGATGGCGTCCGAGCGTGAGCTGGAGCTGTCGGATGAACATGATGGCATCATCGAACTGCCTTCGGGCGAAGTGGGTGATACATTCGTGGACTGGCTTGCAGAAAACGACCCGTCCAAAGTCGATCCGATGATCGAAATCGCGATCACTCCGAACCGCCCGGATGCGTTGGGGGTTGAAGGGATTGCGCGCGATCTGGCCGCGCGTGGAATTGGCACGTTGAAGCAGCGTGATTATACGCCTGTTCCGGGTGATTTCGAGTGTCCGATCAAGGTGTCAATCGAAGAAGACACGCTGGACGGAGCGCCGCATTTCACTGGCCGTCTGATCCGTGGCGTGAAGAATGGCCCCAGCCCGCAATGGCTGCAGGATCAGTTGAAGGCCATAGGTCTGCGTCCGATCTCGGCGCTGGTGGATATCACCAATTACATGACCTACGATCACAACCGCCCGTTGCACGTGTTCGACGCCGACAAGGTGCAGGGCAACCTGCGGGTGCACCGCGCCAAAGGCGGAGAGACGCTGGTCGCGCTGGATGAAAAAGAATACACGCTGCAACCCGGAATGATGGTGATTTCGGATGACAAAGGCCCGGAATCGATTGCGGGCATCATGGGCGGTGAGGAAACCGGATGTACCGAGGAAACGGTAAACGTTTTCCTCGAAAGCGCGTTCTGGGATCATGTGCAAATCGCGCTCACAGGCCGTGCGCTCAAGATCAATTCCGACGCGCGCTATCGGTTCGAGCGCGGTGTTGACCCGGAATACACCCGCGAGGGGCTGGAACACGCGACCCAGATGATCCTGGATATCTGCGGCGGAGAAGCCTCCAACGTGGTTGAGGCCGGCAAAGCGCCGAACCATGCGCGCGCCTACAAGCTGAATGCGGAAAGGGTGCAGTCTCTGGTCGGGATGGATATTCCCGAAAGCGAACAGCGACAGACCCTGACCCGTCTGGGCTTTCGTCTGGAAGGCGAGATGGCCCATGTCCCCAGCTGGCGCCCGGATATCCTGGGCGAGGCCGATCTGGTGGAAGAGGTCGCGCGGATTGCTTCCTTGACCAAGCTGCAAGGCCGGCCGTTGCCGCGCGTGACCGAGGGGATACCGAAACCGGTGATGACCCCGGCGCAGCGCCGTCAGTCCATGGCGCGCCGTACCTGCGCGGCGCTGGGTTATAACGAATGCGTCAGTTATACGTTCATTGATCAGGCTTCGGCGGCTTTGTTCGGTGGTGGCGATACTACGACCATGCTGGAAAACCCGATCTCATCCGAGATGAGCCATATGCGCCCCGATCTACTGCCCGGACTGTTGCAGGCTGCCGCCCGCAATCAGGCGCGCGGATTCGCGGATGTCGCCCTGTTCGAGGTCGGTCCGGTCTTTCACAATGGCGAGCCGGGTGATCAGAAAACCCAGATCACCGGCCTGCTGGTAGGACGTTCTGGCCCCAAGGATGTGCACGGTGCTGCGCGCCCAGTGGACGTGTTCGACGCCAAGGCAGATGTCGAGGCTGTTCTGGCCGCCGTTGGCGCGCCCGAAAAGGTTCAGATTCTGCGCGACGGCGATCCATGGTGGCATCCGGGTCGTCATGGCAAAATCTGTCTGGGTCCGAAAAAAGTACTGGCTGTCTTCGGAGAGTTGCACCCGCGCGTTTTGCAGGCGATGGACATAAAAGGTCAAGTAATGGCATTCACCATCTGGCCGGACGAAGTGCCTTTGCCCCGCAAATCCGGGGCCACCCGCGCTGCGCTGGAACTGCGCGACTTGCAGGCGGTCGAGCGTGATTTTGCCTTTGTTGTCGATGCCGATGTCGAAGCGCTGACGCTGGTAAACGCAGCCGCAGGTGCCGACAAGGCACTGATTGAGGGCGTGCGTGTCTTTGACGAATTCATTGGCGGCAGCCTTGGCGAAGGCAAGAAGTCTCTTGCCATTACCGTGCGTCTGCAACCGACTGAGGCGACGCTGAAGGAAAAGGACATCGAAGCCGTAGCCGAGAAGATCATTGCCAAGGTTGCCAAGGCGACGGGTGGGGTCCTTCGCGGTTAGAGCTCTGAGGCTCCAATGGAAAGCGCGCCTTCGGGCGCGTTTTATTTGGACAGGAACTTGGTCAGTAAGTCATAGACCAGCCGGATGCGGCGGCTGGTGTGCAACTCGCGATGCGTGGTCAACCAGATCGGAAATGTGATGGCCTCCATCCCGGGGCACACACGCTCCATACCTGGTGCCGCATCACCGACGGTCTGCGACATGGGCGCTATGCCAAAGCCTTGTTTGGCGTATTCCCAAGCCACTATTCCGTTCTGAGACCCAAGCCGGAAATTCTCGTTGGTCAGGTGAATGCCAAGCGGTTTCAGATAGGCGATCATCTGATTGTTGTCGCCGAAGCTGATGAACTCATGCCGTGAAAGGTCCTGCTTTGATTTCGGGCGTCCCGCACGGTTGAGATACTCTGTGGTTGCATAGAAATGCCCGGACGCCTCCTGTATCAGTTTCGCGATTAGGTCGGGTTGATCAGGGCGGACATGGCGGATCGCGATATCTGCCTCGCGCCGCATAAGATCCTGAATATCGTTTGAGGCAATCACGTCAATCCGCAGGCGCGGGGCTTGCGCCCGGATTTCGCGCAGCAGGTCGGGCAAGACATAGGCCGACATCACGTCACTGGCGGTGATGCGAACCCGGCCTTCAATGGATTGTGCCTGTCCGGACGCCGTCAGCGCGATGCGATTGGCCGCGTCCCCCATTTTGCGTGTATGATCCAGCAGCTCCAATCCGGCCTGAGTGATCTCAAGAGTTCTGCCAACCCGTTCAAACAGCATCACGCCCAAGTCCTGTTCAAGCGCCGCTATCTGACGACTCAGCGTAGGCTGGGTTTGCCGTAGCTGCCGTGCCGCTGCGGAAAATGACCCGGTTTCAGCCGTCGCCAGAAAGGACCGGATGTGGTTCCAATCAAAATCGCCAAACTCATTCATACAAAAATGTATAGTAAACCTGCAAATTTCGGCAATTTATATTCGGTCTGCGCATGAATAAATTCTCGCCGAAAGGAGACTCCTCAATGACCACCACTGCGAAATTCTGGGATGGAGTGGCCGAGAAATATGCCCGCTCGCCCATCAAAGACATGGCTTCGTACGAGCACACGCTGGAACAGACAGCGTCTTACCTGAAGAAATCCGATGATGTTCTGGAACTTGGGTGCGGCACAGGCATGACTGCTCTGAAGCTGTCCGGATATGTAGGATCTATCACTGCAACCGACGTGTCCCCCGGTATGTTGGCCGTTGGACGTCGAAACGCCGCTTCGCAAAGCATCGAAAACGTCACCTTTGCCGAGGCTGATGCAAATCGACCGCCTGAGGGTTCATTTGATGCGGCGCTGGCATTCAACCTTTTGCATCTGGTCGAAGATCTGGATCTGACTTTGAGCCAAATACATTCGGTCCTTAAACCCGGCGGACTGTTTATTTCGAAAACTTTTTGCCGGCCGTCCAGCGCGGCGAGCCTGAAGTATTACGCTATTCGTCTCGCGCTTCCGATCATGCAGTTCTTTGGTAAGGCTCCGTTTGTGCAATTCCTGTCTGAGGCGGATCTTGATGCGGCCCTTGAACGCGCCGGGTTCAGCATCATCGAGAGCGACAGTTTCCCAATACGTGACGCCCGCCGATTCCTAGTGGCTCGTAAAATGTAAGGTTTTTCCGAAATCCGCGTTGGGCTTTGGGTGTGGGACCCTTAAATTGGGCGGGAACAACATCGGAGTTTGCCATGGGCCTGAACGTTTATCTTTCCGGAGAAATCCACACCGACTGGCGTGAACAGATCATCGATGGAGCGCAAGGGTTGGACGTGACCTTCAACAGCCCCGTTACCGATCACACGGCCAGTGATGATTGTGGTGTGGCCATTCTGGGGGCCGAGCCGAACAAGTATTGGCACGACCACAAGGGAGCGATGGTCAATGCGATCCGAACACGCAAGGGGATTGCGGATGCGGATGTTGTCGTCGTCAGGTTTGGTGACAAGTACAAACAGTGGAACGCTGCCTATGACGCGGGTTACGCTGCAGCACTGGGCAAGTCTATCATCGTTCTGCACGGCCCGGATCACCAGCACGCGCTGAAAGAAGTTGATGCCGCCGCACTGGCCGTGGCGGAAGAACCCGCTCAGGTGGTCGAAATTCTGCGTTACGTGCTGACAGGCGCTCTGCCCGGCTGATCGATAAAAGGGGCGCCGGTTTGGCGCCCCCTTTCTTTCAACTGTTATCAGTCTCGTGCCGGTATGGCTTTGCCGCGCTGAACCGCTGGGCGTTGGAAGAAACGATCAACGTAAGCGACGACATTGGAATAGCCGTCCCAATCAACCACATCCTTCGCGCCATAGAAATCCAGTGCATTCAGCCACGGGGCAAGCGCGATATCCGCGATGGAATATTCGCCCGCGATCCAGTCTTGTCCTTCCAGTTGCGTATTCACCACGTTCAGCAGGCGCTTGGCTTCGTTGATGTAACGCTCGCGCGGGCGCGGATCTTCTATCGCGCTGCCAGCGAATTTGTAGAAAAACCCGAGCTGGCCAAACATTGGCCCGATGCCGCCCATCTGAAACATCAGCCATTGGGTGATCCGGTGCTTGTCTGCTGCGGTTTGGCCAAGGAACTTGCCCGTTTTCTCGGCCAGATACAGCAGGATCGCACCGCTTTCGAACAGGGCCAGCGGTGCACCGTCGGGTCCGTTGGGATCGATTATCGCCGGGATCTTGTTGTTCGGGTTCAGCGACAGGAACTCGGGACTTTTGACATCCGAGTCTGCCAGGGTCACCAGATGTGCCTCATAGGGCAGGCCGGTTTCCTCAAGCATGATCGAGGCTTTGACGCCGTTTGGCGTAGGATAGGAGTAGAGTTGAAGGACCTTGGGATCTTTTGCAGGCCATCTGTCGGTTACGAAAAAAGGCGCAAGTTGAGACATGGTAACTCCTGAGAAATGCCATTTGGGGAAAAATAGGGTGGCTTTCCCCTAAAAAACATACCCTTATTCATGCGTTTAACGCACAATTCCTATGCGCTCATGCGTGAACAGAAGCGTGGTCTTAGAAAACAAGAGGGATGCTATGCTGGAAGAATTCAAGACATTCATTGCCAAGGGCAATGTCATGGACATGGCGGTCGGTATCATTATCGGTGCCGCGTTTACCGCAATTGTTACCTCGTTGGTGGGCGATCTGATCAATCCGCTTATTGGATTGTTCACAGGGGGTATCGACTTTACGAACAATTACGCCGTTCTTGCAGGCGACGTGGCCGAAGGTGCCAGCCTTGAAGCGGCACGTGAAGCAGGCGCATCCGTCTTTGCCTATGGTGCCTTTATTATGGCGATCATCAATTTCCTGATCATCGCCTGGGTCGTCTTCATGTTGGTAAAAATGGTGAACAAGGTCAAAGACGCTGCCGAAGCAAAGGAAGAAGCGGTTGAAGAGGCACCCGCAGGTCCCAGCGAACTGGACATCCTGATGGAAATCCGGGACGCTTTGAAGAAGTAGATCTGTCGTTTCGTTGCGACATCGGGCTCCGCACCAATCGCGGAGCCTGTTTTATTAGAATTGACGAACAGAAAACACGAGGAAATTCGAGATGGAACAAACCGCCGACTTGGCTGAGCAGGCGATTGGTATGGCCAATCAATACTTGCCCATTGCCTTGAATGCAGCGAAGGCTCTGATCGTTCTTGTTCTGGGTTGGATCGCCGCCCGAACGATCGCGGGTGTTGTACGCCGCCGGATCAACAAAACACCGCAGATCGACCCGACATTGGGGAATTTTGCCGCCAGTGTGATCAAGTGGGCGATTTTGGCCATAGTTCTGGTCGCCGTTTTGGGGATCTTCGGGATAGAAGCGACCAGTATCGTCGCCATTCTGGGCGCTGCGTCGCTGGCTGTCGGGTTGGCACTTCAGGGTACACTGAGTGATCTTGCGGCCGGTGTGATGTTGGTGGTTTTCCGACCCTACAAGCTTGGACAGTATGTGGATATCGGTGGCACGGCAGGAACCGTTATGGATCTGAGCCTGTTCACGACCGAGCTTGTGACACCCGACAACGTGCAGATCATTGTTCCAAACGGTCAGGCATGGGGGTCGATCATAACCAATTATTCAGCCCACGACACACGTCGTGTCGATCTGGTGTTTGGAATTGATTACGGGGACAGCGCAGATACCGCCATGCAGATCGTTCTGGATGTGGCCAAGGCCGACCAGCGCATTCACAGCGATCCTGAACCCTGGGTGCGGGTCACGAATCTGGGCGACAGCTCAGTCGATCTGACTGCGCGGCTATGGTGTGCGGCAGCCGATTACTGGGACGTCAAGTTCGAGCTTACGAAGGCGGTGAAAGAGGCGTTTGACGCCAAAGGTGTTTCGATTCCGTATCCGCATTCGGTCGAAATTCAGAAACAGGGGTGACAGCTGGCGCCTATTGTTTGGGCGAGCATTCATCCTTTCCGCGTATTAAAAAGGGCACCGCGCAGAAACGCGGTGCCCTTTTTTGTGAAAGTCGTCGGTTCGGTACCGACCGCGCCACCCCGAGAATTACCATCGACAGGCAACTTCAGGAGTGGAGGTACTTACGATTTGACCACCACGTTTGGCGAAACGACGTCGATGCCAAGGGCCTTGCCAACGGCATAGTATGTCAGTTTGCCAGCATGAACGTTCAGACCTTCCAGCAGGTGCGGATCGTCCTGGCATGCCTGTTTCCATCCCTTGTCGGCCAGCGACAGCATGAACGGCATCGTGGCATTGCCCAGTGCGATGGTCGAGGTGCGCGCGACAGCGCCCGGCATGTTGGCAACGCAATAATGCATGATGCCATCGACATCGTAGATCGGATCGGCATGGGTGGTGGCTTTTGACGTTTCAAAGCACCCGCCTTGGTCGATGGCGACATCCACCAGTACTGCGCCGGGTTTCATCGTCGACAGTTGAGCGCGCGACACCAGTTTCGGTGCGGCTGCGCCGGGGATCAGAACAGCACCGATGACCATATCGGCGTCCTGGATCAGTTCAGCGGTCGCGCCTGCTGTCGAATACTGGTTCTTGAAAGTTCCACCAAAGACATCGTCCAAGTAGCGCAGGCGCGGCAGCGACCGATCCAGAACGGTAACATCAGCCCCCATTCCGGCGGCAATCTTGGCCGCGTGTGTTCCGACGACACCGCCGCCAATCACAACAACTTTGGCCGGGCCGACGCCTGGAACGCCACCCATCAGAACCCCACGGCCGCCATTGGCCTTCTGCAGGGTCCAGGATCCGACCTGAGGGGCCAGACGACCGGCGACCTCGGACATAGGTGCCAGCAGCGGCAGGCCGCCATTGGCATCCGTTACGGTTTCGTAGGCAATTGCGGTACAACCCGATTCCAGCAGGTCATGTGTCTGATCCGGGTCCGGAGCCAGGTGCAGATAGGTGAACAGCAGCTGGTCTTCACGCAGCATCTTGCGTTCCACGGCCTGCGGTTCCTTGACCTTGACGATCATGTCGGCGGTGGCAAACACCTCTTCCGCGGTGTCGATAATTTGCGCGCCTGCGGCGACATAGGCGTCATTGTCGAAACCTGCGCCGATGCCCGCGCCGGACTCGATCAGGACTTGGTGTCCGCGAGCGACCGCTTCTTGAGCAGCATTGGGCGTCATCCCGACGCGGAATTCCTGAGGTTTGATTTCCTTGGGGCAACCGATTTTCATTGGGCTCTCCGTTCATAAGCTGCTTAAATTATGTGCATTTCGTGGCGCAATTTCTGTGAAAGAAAACGTGCCAGTAGACTTTTCTTTGGAAGAATTTCCCGTACTATTCAAAAAACTCGCAAAGGAATTGCAAGAATGAGCCTAGACACGACTGATCGAAAGATTCTGGCCGCACTTCAGAAGAATGGCCGGATGTCGAATTCGGAACTGTCTGAACAGGTCAACCTGTCTCCATCTGCGTGCCACCGCCGCGTTCAACGGTTGGAGGTTGACGGCTATATCCGCAACTATGTGGCTCTGCTGGATGCGCGGAAAATGAACGTGCCTACCACCGTCTTTGTCGAGATCACGCTACAAGGCCAGGCCGAAGAGGTGCTGGATGTGTTCGAAAAGGCGGTGGCCCGAATACCAGATGTGCTGGAGTGCCATCTGATGGCCGGAACCGCAGACTACATTCTGAAGGTCGTGGCGGAAAACACAGAAGATTTCGCGCGTATCCACCGGCAATACTTGTCGCGCTTGCCTGGGGTGGCGCAGATGCAAAGTTCATTTGCGCTGCGTACCGTGTTCAAGACCACGGCCTTGCCGGTCTGATCGTCATAACGGGCCGGGATAGGTGAACAGCAGCAGGTGGGTCAGATTGAACCCGAAATGCATCGCAACAGGCACCCAAAGCCGACCGGTTGCAAAATATCCCAACCCGCACCCCAGCCCGAGAAGGGATGCGAATACCACAAGCGCGGGTCCTCCGCCGATATGCGCCAATCCAAAGAGCAGGCTGGCAGCGACCAGACCGCCTGTTGCCCCAAGGCGCAAGGTAATGGCCGACTGCAAGTAGCCGCGAAAGAACGCCTCTTCCGTAAGACAAGTCAGAAACAGGTTGGACAGGCAAAATACCAGCCACCAATAAGGGGCTGAGAGATCCACGCGCACGGCGCCCAGCGATAGACCCAGCAGAAACAGGCCGGGCAGAATCAGAAAGCCCGCTAGCAAAGGTCTTATTCTGGTCTGGATTGCGCTGTTCAGCATTCCGGGCCAAGCCAAAAGAACGGCAAAGAAGACCATGGGTTTGTCCAGATTCAGGTGCAGTGTGAAACTTGTGCTCGAGGCACTTGCCTGCACTTGATCCAGCAGTTTCAAATTGTTGAATCCTGGCAACAGATGTGCCCCCAATGCCAGGCACCACAGGATCAACAGCGTATGCCCCGCAATAGCCAGCAGACCTGTCCGGCGTGGGAGGAAGAAGGCCACGATCAGACCAAGCGCCACCGCCACGATTGCTGTCGGTGACATCAGCCCGGTAACCGAGGCGACACTGACGAACAGAATCAGCAGGGCAAACGCAAGTCCGGTTCGTCGCCCCATCGCCGCGACTTGCGCCGTGATCAAGATCAGCCAGGGCCAGGTGACCGGCAATGTCGAAAAGAAATACGTCACGGCGTTCTCGTCTGAATTGTGGACCCAGTCATGCCGCACAAAAACAAGGCAATGCAAGCAACCTGAAAGCGTGTGATTGGCGCCTTGTGTCAATTCTTGTGCTTGTATCCTTTGGGCCAGACGTACACATTCGGGTTAAAGACCATATACCCGTCCAGACCCTGATTTCCGATATAGACTGCTGCAAAGGATCGGCTTCGATTTATCTGATGACATCAGGCGGTTACACAGGCCCGATATGGTTCGAACCCGATGACTGAGAAGGAGCTGATCTTGGCTTACGAGAACGATGGGGGCACCAAGAACTGGCTTGAGGCCGAATTGGAAGACACGCTGGATGAAGACTTCGAAATCGAGTTCAGCGAGCCTATGCTGTCGATGGAAGTCCGCAAAATCTATCGGGACCAGCACCCCGAAATGCTGGATCGCAAAGTCTATTTCCGAAACCTGCTGCGGTTGCAGGCCGAGTTGATCAAGGTGCAGGATTGGGTTCAGCACACTGGCGCCAAGGTTTGTATCCTGTTTGAAGGCCGTGATAGTGCGGGCAAGGGGGGCGTGATCAAACGGATCACGCAGCGCCTGAACCCCCGTGTCGCCCGTGTGGTCGCTCTGCCAGCCCCCAGTCGCCGCGAGCAAAGCCAATGGTATTTTCAACGCTACGTGCCGCATCTGCCTGCTGCGGGTGAAATCGTCTTGTTCGACCGCTCGTGGTACAACAGGGCGGGGGTTGAGCGAGTGATGGGCTTTGCGTCCGAGGATCAGGTTGAACAGTTCTTTCAGGACGTTCCCGAATTTGAACGGATGCTGGTGCGGTCAGGGATCATTCTGCTGAAATACTGGTTCTCGATCACGGATGAAGAGCAACAACTGCGGTTCCTCATGCGTATTCACGATCCGATGAAACAGTGGAAACTGTCACCGATGGATCTTGAATCCCGCATTCGCTGGGAGGCGTACACGAAGGCCAAGGAAGACATGTTGTTTCGAACCAACATACCAGAAGCACCGTGGTATATCGTTGAGGGCAATGACAAGAAACGCGAACGTCTGAATTGTATCGAGCATCTGTTGACAAGAATCCCCTACGAAGACGTGCCACAGGAAAAGGTCAATTTGCCTGACCGGCGGTACAATCCTGAATACGAGCGGCGGGTATTGCCAGACGAGCTTTACGTCCCAAAGATTTACTGAGCAACGCATGCGAGGCCGGCAGGGCCGACCTCGCACAATTTCACGTGATCAGGCTGCATCCATCATGCAGTCGTGGGTGAAGATATTGATCATGAAGACATCGCAGCCATCGTCTTCGGCTGTTTGGGTGTCGACAGGCTCAACCTCGGTCTCCGGAGTGGTATCTATGGCTGGCATGATATCGACGTCGTCATTATTGCCTGCCACATCAGTGCCGCCATTCATGTCGTCGCGCCAGTCAAACTCGTCAAACTGAGCTTGCAGGTTTTCAAGGAAGCTGGCGATTTCATCCAGGAAGGCCTGAACATCGAAGCAGAAGGCTTCCGGCTCACTATCATCGACGACTTCGGTATCGGGCGTTTCAGGTTGCGGGTCTTCGGTTTCGGTGACGTCAGTATCCGGCGCTTCAGGTTCCGGTTCTTCAGTTTCGGTTACGTCAGTGTCCGGTGTCTCGGGTGTTGGGTCCTCAGTGCCGGGGGTTTCAGGTTCCGGGTCTTCGGTCTCAGTGACGTCGGTATCGGGCGTTTCTGGGTCCGGCTCTTCCGTCTCTGTGACATCGGTGTCCGGTGTTTCGGGTGTTGGTTCCTCGGTTCCGGGGGTCTCGGTCCCAGGCTCTTCGGTCTCGGTGACGTCAGTATCCGGGGTTTCGGTTTCTGGTTCCTCGGGCTCAGCAACCTCGTCCGGTGTTGTCGGAGGAACGGGCGGGGCGTTTGTATTGCCGTTGTCCAGCATGACAGCCGCGTCGGTTGCGGCAAAGTTTTGCGTGACCATCACGGCATCGAAGCCTTGCATGTCACCGGTTTCGATCCCGATCCCGATATACTTGAAATCCGGGTTCAGGATATTGGCGCGGTGACCCGGACTGTTCATCAGGTTTTGATGCAACTGGGCGACATCGTCGCTGATACCCGGCGCGCCGCGTTCGGACTGCCATGCGATGTTTTCCCCGGTGCGCCAGCTTCCTTCAAGATCGAACCCCGCGTTTTGCATCCGCTGGGTTGCGCTGGAACCGCCTGAACCGGTGTGGCTGAAGGTGTCTGTATTCAACATCCAGGTGCTGTGATCTTCGGACGAGTCGTTCAGCTGCGTTTCAAGCTGCAGCGGGTTGAGCCCGCGGGATGTGCGCTCCTGGTTTATCAGCGCCAGCATCTCGCGTTCGTATGTACTTGCAGTCGACATATTTGCCTCCGTTTGTGTTTGTGTCCTTGCGGACGGGCTCACTTAGAGGCGGGGATGTCGGGGGCGATAGAGGGCGGTGCATATCAGGCGAGTTTTGGCGGCGCGATGCTACCGAGACGAGATTCGCTGCGCTGCAAAGCGCCGGGCAAAACACTGCCTGTACGGAATTGGCAGCTTGCCGCACAACCTGAACCACGAGTCGGCGGATTGTATCCGAGCCCTGAAACGACAAACCCCCGGGCCATGCCTCGGGGGTCGTCAAATAGTGTCATCCAAAGCTGGACGAAATCAAAGATCTTAAAGCAGACCTTCGCGCTGGGCTTTCTTGCGCGCCAGTTTACGGGCACGGCGAATCGCTTCAGCTTTCTCGCGCGCTTTTTTCTCGGACGGTTTCTCGAAATGTTGCTTGAGCTTCATTTCACGGAACACGCCTTCGCGCTGCAGCTTTTTCTTCAGGGCACGAAGCGCCTGATCGACGTTATTGTCGCGAACACTAACCTGCATGTGGTTGTCACCACCTTTCTAGATAGAGTTGCAAGGAAATTGCAGGAGTTGGCCGTATAGCAAAGCCGCCCTAACTTGTCTAGTACTGGGCCTGACAACCGGAGAACCGTCATGACCACCACATATGAAGATGCAAAACGGCAGCTTTTGGACGCGATGCTGAACCATGTTCCTTTCGACGGCTGGTCGGAAGCCAGCTTTCGCGCCTCGGTTTCCGATTGTGGTGTGGATGACGGTTTGGCACGTGCAATCTGCCCGCGTGGGGCGGTTGATCTGGCACTGGCCTTTCATGCGCGCGGCGATCAGGTGATGCTGGACCGCCTCAGGTCCGAGGACATGAGCGGGCTAAAATTTCGCGACAAGATTGCCGCCGCGGTCAGGTTCCGGTTGCAGGCTGTTGAAGACAAAGAGCTGGTGCGCCGGGGCATGACGCTGTTTTCCCTGCCAGCATATGCGGCCGATGGGGCCAAGGCCTTATGGCAGACCTGTGACCTGATCTGGGGCGCGCTGGGCGATACATCGGACGATGTGAACTGGTACACCAAACGGGCAACCTTGTCGGGGGTCTATTCCTCGACCTTGCTGTTCTGGCTGGGCGATGACAGCCCCGACTATCAGCGCACCTGGGAGTTTCTGGATCGCCGGATCGCAAATGTCATGGAGTTCGAAAAGCTCAAGGCTCAGGTGCGTGACAACCCGGTGTTGAAACCCTTTCTTGCAGTTCCGAACTGGCTGGCGGGTCAGGTGAGGGCGCCGTCCAAGATGCAGGGTGATCTGCCTGGAGTGTTGAACCCCCGAAAGTAACACGTCTTGGTGCTGGGCCTTGCCTCTGATGCCTGCTAGGCATTGGGCAAAGGAGGTGCCTATGACCCAGATGATGCGTGCTGTTGAGATCACTCAACCGGGCGGTCCCGATGTATTGCAGCTGACCGAACGCCCTATTCCTAAGCCGGGGGCCGGACAGGTTGTATTGAAAGTAGCCTATGCCGGGGTGAACCGCCCCGACGCTTTGCAACGCGCGGGCGCTTACGATCCGCCGCCGGGTGCCAGCGACCTGCCGGGGCTTGAGGCTTCGGGCGAAGTGGTTTCAGTCGGTGCGGGGGTCGAAGGACTGTCTGTCGGCGATCAGGTCTGCGCACTGCTGCCGGGCGGAGGATATGCGGAATACGTTTCGACTCCAGCGGCCCATTGTTTGCCAGTGCCTGCAGGTATGGGAATGAAAGAGGCAGCGTGTCTGCCCGAGACATTCTTTACAGTCTGGTCCAACGTGTTCATGCGTGGCGGGTTGAAGGCAGGTGAACGCTTTTTGGTTCACGGTGGGTCCAGCGGAATTGGTACGACGGCAATCCAACTGGCCAATGCCTTTGGCGCGCGCGTTTTTGCCACGGCTGGGTCGGATGAAAAATGCGAGGCTTGTGTCAAACTGGGCGCGGAAAAGGCGATCAACTATCGAAACGAGGATTTCGTAGCAGCCATGCGCGCCGAAGGTGGGGCAAACCTGATCCTTGATATGGTCGGCGGTGATTACATCCCCCGCAACGTCAAGGCTCTGGCCGAAGATGGGCGGCTGGTGCAAATCGCGTTTCTGCAAGGCCCGGTGGTCGAGCTGAACTTTGCCCTGATGATGGTCAAGCGCCTGACCCTGACCGGCAGCACCTTGCGCCCACAAAGTGATCTGGCCAAGGCGCAAATCGCGCAGGACCTGCGCGAAGCTGTCTGGCCTCTGTTGGATGCCGGAAAAGTTGCGCCCGTGATGGACAGCGAGTTTGATCTGACCGAGGCCGCCGCAGCCCACGCGCGCATGGAAAGCTCGGGCCATATTGGCAAGATTGTTCTGAAGATTGCGGGTTGAGTTTAGAATGCGCGGGCGTGTCCCGCGCGTTCACGCAACGGCGCGGCGATACAGATGCCACGTGGCATGACCCAGAACTGGCATCACCACGATAAGACCCAGCAGCAGTGGCAAAGCCCCCAGAAACAAAAGCACCGCTACAATAAACCCCCAGGTTAGAGTGACTCCGGGGTTGTGACGCAGCACCCTGAATGATGTCACAACGGCAACCGGCAGGCCCACTTTGCGGTCCAGCAGCAAGGGAAAACTGACGACGCTAATCGCCAAAGCGCAAAGGGCAAAAACAAACCCAACTGCGGTTCCGACAATGACCATCGTCCAGCCCGCAGAGGTCGTAAACACCTGCGTGGCAAATACGCTGAGCGACGCAGGAACCTCGGGGCCCATCGTGTAGGTGTGAATGCTTTGCGCAACCATCAGCCAAAGCAGCAGCAGCATCACAAGGTAAAACCCCAAAACGAGAATTGCTCCAAATGACGGCGAGCGGAATACACCAAATGCGTCCAGCCAGTGAACCTCGCTGCCCTGTTCACGCTTACGGCTGATTTCATAGAGGCCCACGGCCGCAACAGGCCCGATCAGCGCAAAGCCTGCGACCAGAGGGGCCAGAAGCGGAACCAGATTGGCATTCAGGGCAAAGCCGAACATCAAAAGCCCGGCGATCGGATAAACCAGGACAATGAATACGACATCCGCACGAGTTTCGAGAAAATCCTGATACCCCGCCCTCAGGCAGGCCCGTAAGTCTTGCAGGGTCAAGGTCTGCACCATTGGCACTTGCGTTGGATCTGCACTGCCAAGTTGCGAGACGCTTTCGGTGACGTGGTCACTTGTGGCGCCCAGAGCCTGGGCTGCCCAGCTGATCGGATTTCCGATTGTCTTAGCCATTTCTTCACCCTTCCCTGGCGAGACTTGCGCCGCGGAACGGATCCGGCATTCAGTTGCCCGTGGCCGGTCCAACCGGCAACGCCATACCTCAGTATAACATAAATTTGCGAAATCTGGATCAATACTCCGGCATCGGACGGATTGCCCTGTGTCACAGTCATGTTAGCTTGATGGCAGGCAAGAGGAGATCAGGATGCAGCAAACAGCGAAAACGGTTGTGATTCATGAATTTGGTGGGCCTGAGGTTCTGCGGATCGAAGACAGGCCAGTGGGCGACCCCGGTCCGGGTGAGATACGTATTCGGCATCAGGCCTGCGGGTTGAACTTCATCGACGTATATCAACGCACCGGCCTGTATCCCCTTGATCTTCCACATGCTTTAGGCATGGAAGCGGCGGGAACCGTTGAAGCGGTTGGGGAAGGGGTGACCCACCTTCAGCCGGGGCAGCGGGCCGCTTACGCCGCAGCACCGCCCGGTGCATATTGCGAGGCGCGTGTGATGCCCGCAGCGCAGGTTTGCCCGCTACCGGATGGCATCACATTCGAAGCCGGCGCAGCGATGATGCTGAAAGGTCTGACAGTTGAATACCTGTTTCACCGGACCACACCATTGAAGCGGGGCGATACGGTTCTGTTCCATGCGGCAGCTGGCGGGGTCGGGCTGATCGCATGTCAATGGGCTAAATCCGAAGGCATCACGTTGATCGGAACGGCGGGGAGTGACGAGAAATGCAGCCTTGCCCGGTTTAACGGGGCCGCGCATTGCATCAATTACAGGTCCGAGAATTTCGCAGAACGCGTGGTTGAGATTACAAAGGGTCAGGGCGTCGACGTGGTGATGGACTCGGTCGGGGCGGACACATTCGAAGGATCACTGGATTGCCTGAAACCGCTGGGCATGATGATTTCCTTCGGCAACGCCTCGGGCCCGGTTCCACCGTTCAACCTTGGGATTCTGGGTCAGAAAGGCTCGCTCAAGATCACCCGGCCCACGTTATTTACACATATCGCGGATCATGCGGTGTGTCAGGCAATGGCGCGTCGCCTGTTTGGCAAAGTCGAGGGGGGTGAGGTCAAAATCCATGTCGATCAGCGTTTTGCCTTGGATCAGGTTGCTGATGCGCATCGTGCGCTTGAAGCGCGGCAAACGACCGGCAGCACAATTCTGGATCTGTAACGCAGTACCCAAACGCCATCGTCCTTAGAATGCGGATATATGTTTCGCCCGTTGGGGAAGGATGAGAGGTGTTCAAAAAACATACGGCGGCGGAAAACCCGCCGCCGCTTTGCCTGAAACAGTCAGATCTTACTGCGATTGCAGCTCTGCCGGGGATTTTTCAGCAATCGTTTCCCAGTTTGCGCTCGCGCTTTCGATGAAACCCGGGATGTCGCCTTCCCAGCGCTCCTGAATGTCTTTGGACAGGTTCAGGTACAGTTTGTTGTCGACGATCTTCCAGTGGTTCGGGTCGCCGTCGAATTTAAAGCCCATGGCCGCGCCGAAGGCACAATAGCCACCATATGCGGGCAGGTATGCTTCGGGGTTGGCTTCAAAGGCTACTTTGTTTTCTTCCGAAGAGAACCGGTACAGTGCCTCATCGTGCAACGCAGTGATGCGGTAGTCGCCTTTGGTTGCCTCGCCAGCAGTGAAATACGCCACCGGATCATAACCCTGCATCGCCAGACCGGTCGAGCTTGCGTTGATTTCAACACCAGCCGCCAGCGCGGAGGTTGCCAATGTGACAGACAGTGCCACGCCACTGATCAGAGATTTAAACTTGTTCATTGCTTCACCTTTCGTGAAAAGAGCCCGTTCGACACCGCGAAAATTGCCGCCGTAAGGCCCAGATTGTTGTCCTGTGTGGCCCGTAATTGACCGTCACGATAGCGATTTGGGAAGCGGGCTGATCACGTTCAAAACAATGATTTGTGATTGTGCGCAGGTGATAGAGCCACTGTTCTTTTTTGCCGATCTCGCCTCAGGCATCCGGCCTTAGGTTCAGGACAAATGCGATGACTTTGCATGCGGACATTTCACAGGGTCTTAGCAACGCGCCGCTGCCCATGGTCTGATACAGGTTCAGGCTGATATAGTCGGCTCCGCCCAGTTCGTGCGCAACCAGCTTGTGGGATTTACCACCCGCCATTCGTTGACGCACAACAACATAGCGCCGACCGCCGGAGGTTCCGGTGAAACTGCCCAAGGGCAGTGCAAAAAGGGCATACAGAAACCCGTCTGGCGCGATCACGGCTTTCCGATTCTGGGTTCCGTTCCGGCCTTGATCCGCGCGACGTTCGAGCTGTGCCGCCAGTAGACCAGAAGTGTCAGAATTATCCCAAGGATAAATGTAGTCCCGTTTGACAGCAACAACACCCAAGTCGTTGACAGCGCGGCCGCAGCCAATGCGCCAACCGAGGATATCCGCCAGATTGCCGCCGCGACCAGCCAGGTCAGGCAGCAGGCAACACCGATGCGCCAGTCCAGTGCCAGCCAAAGCCCCAGAAAGGTTGCCACGCCCTTGCCACCCTTGAAGCTCAGCCAAACCGGAAAGCAATGGCCTAGAAACGCCATAAGAGCGGCAACCTGGGCTGCATCTTCACCCGCATATGCGCGTGCGATCAGAACGGCCGCCGCCCCCTTGCCTGCGTCAAACAGCAAGGTCAGTGCCGCAGCGGTCTTGTTGCCGGTACGCAGAACGTTGGTTGCTCCGATATTGCCGGAACCGATCTCGCGCAGATTTCCCAACCCCATGAACTTGGCCAGCAACAGGCCGAAGGGAATAGAGCCCATCAGATATCCAACCACCGCCCATTGGAGCAGTTCGCTAGTTGAGTTGTCGATTGGGGGCATCAGGGTCTCCGGAACACTTCATTACCTGCTACATAGGTCGAAATGACCTTACCTTGCATCCGCTGGCCGTCAAATGGAGTGTTCTGAGATTTCGATTTTAGTGCAAACCGATCAAGCACAAAAGGCACATCCGGGTCGAACAGAACCAGATCCGCTGGCGCGCCTTTCGACAGGCGACCGCTGTCCAGTCCAAGCCGCTTGGCCGGGTTAAGGGCCATGGCCCGAAAAAGCGTCGGCAGATCCAGCTGGCCCGCGTGATACAGGCGCAAGGCCGCGGGCAGAAGCGTTTCCAGTGCGACCGCACCCGAGGCCGCTTCTTCAAACGGCAGGCGCTTGCTTTCTTCGTCCTGAGGGGTGTGCATCGAGCTGATGATATCGATCAGCCCGGTGCGAACAGCTTCAATTACCGCTTGCCTGTCGTCTTCTGATCGCAGCGGCGGCTTGACCTTGAAGAAGGTGCGATAGTCGGCCACGTCAAGCTCGTTCAACGTCAAGTGGTGGATCGACGTCCCTGCGGTTATGTCCAGCCCATTGCGCTTGGCGCGCTCCAGTGCAGGCAGCGCCCGGGCAGTGGTGATTTGGTCGGCGTGATAGGCGGCACCGGTCATCTCCAGCAGGGCAATGTCGCGGTCCAGCCCCATCCGCTCTGCCATCGGTGACACTACGGGCAAGCCGCGCAGTGCCGCGAACTTGCCACTGGTCGCTGCGGCCCCGGCGCTCAGCCCCGGCTCTTGCGGGTGGGCTATCACAAGCGCGCCACAGGACTTCGCATAGGTCAGGGCACGGGAAAACACCTTGGTATTAGTGATGACGTGATCGCAATCGGTGAAGGCGATCGCGCCCGCGTCCATCAGAAACCCGATCTCGGTCATCTCACGCCCTTCGCGCCCTTTGGTCAGGGCAGCCATCGGCAGAACATTGACTGGCGCATCGGCCTGCGCCCGGCGTGTCGCGAATTCCAGCGTTTCCGGTGTGTCGACTGCTGGCAGAGTATCCGGTCGGGTGACAATCGTCGTGACACCGCCAGCTGCAGCAGCAAGTCCTGCTGACCGATAGCTTTCCTTATGACGTTCACCGGGTTCACAGACCTTGACGCCAATATCGATGATGCCAGGGGCGAGGCACTTGCCGTTGCACTCTACGATATGCCCTTCAGTACACGGCGCGCTTCCTTCGCCTCGGGCGGTAATCCGGCCATTGTTCACCTGCAACCAGCCAGTTGACTCTGTTCCGGCTTCGGGGTCGATCAGGCGGGCGTTGGCGAAAAGAACGGAAGTCATGGAACAGCCCTTTCGATGGCGGCCTTCGTGGCGGCGGGATCGGCCTGATACTTGATCAGGTGTTTGTCGCCGCCTTTGGTAACGACTTGGACAAAACTGCCCATGGTTTTAACCGCCTCGACCTGATTCAGCGGTACTTTGCGGGGACCGGGGCCGGTCAACAAAGTGCCGGTCATCTCCCAGTTAGCAGCCAGTTCTTCCGATGCCAGATACCACGCGCGGATGCCAATTGCGGCGAGGCCGGCGGGTGCTCCGGTCCAGACATAAGGGTTGCCGGTCAACCACAAGACAGCCATTGCACCGGCCATGGCAGCCGCCGCTAGCCATGCATTGGTGCGGATATACGCGCCCTTGTCCGGGGCAAAGACTACAGGATCAGCCATAGAATCCCTCCGGTGACCAAAAGTACTGCCAATGCCATAACAGCCGAGCCTATGCGGAGCGGTTTGTTGTCAACCGGCGCGGTTTGCGGGGCGGAGAAAGGCTTGGCACTTTCGGTTTCGATCACACCGCCGGTCCAATTGGTTGCCACTTCCGTGAAAAGACCCGTCAGGTGAAGCCGGGGATCGGGTTCAAGGGTCGTGGCCTGGTCTTTGAACGCCGCGCTGCGCAGAACCATGACCCATCCGCCGATCTGCGCCAGCGCCGCACGGTCCAACTGATCCTCGGACACGCCGCACCCTTCGTTCAGATAGCCGTAAAGCCCAAGTGCTTCGAGGTCGGATACCGGAAAAATGTCGATCTGCTCGGGGTCCAGCCCGTCGATGCCAAGCACCTGATCGGCGGCACCCGGTTCGCGCAGGAACTTTGCCTCTTCCGGGCGCATGTCCAGTGTGAACAGGCGCAGAACGCCGCGTTCATGGGGGGCGACTTTCAGATTGTTCATGCAACCTCGCGCAGGTTGCGGGCCAGAAGGTCCATGGCGGCCATGCGGACAGCGACCCCCATCTCCACCTGCTCCTGTATTACGGATCGATTGATGTCATCAGCCAGGGTTCCGTCGATCTCAACCCCGCGGTTCATTGGGCCGGGGTGCATGACGATGGCATCGGGCTTGGCCAGCGCCAGCTTTTCCGCATTCAAGCCGTAACGGTGGTAGTACTCACGTTCTGACGGGATGAAGCCTCCGTCCATTCGTTCTTTCTGAAGGCGCAGCATCATGACCACATCGACGTCTTTGAGACCCTCGTTCATGTCGTCATAAACCTCGGCCCCGAACTCGGCGAATTGCGACGGCACGAGTGTGGGCGGGCCGATCAGACGAATGCGGTTTTCCATCTTGCCCAGCAGGATCAAATTGGATCGAGCAACACGAGAGTGCGCGACATCGCCGCAAATGGCGATGTTCAGACGGTGCAGGCGACCTTTGGCGCGGCGGATCGTCAGCGCGTCCAGCAAAGCTTGTGTCGGATGTTCGTGCCGCCCGTCGCCTGCGTTCAGAACAGCGCAGTTGACCTTCTGCGCCAGCAGGTCGACCGCGCCCGAATGCGGGTGACGCACCACCAAAAGGTCGGGATGCATCGCGTTCAGGGTCAGCGCAGTGTCGATCAGCGTCTCGCCCTTTTTGATCGAACTGGCCTGCATCGCCATGTTCATCACATCTGCACCCAGACGCTTGCCAGCCAGTTCGAAGCTTGCCTGCGTTCGGGTCGAGTTTTCAAAGAACATGTTGATCTGGGTGAGCCCCGACAACACATCCGAATGTTTGGTCGACTGGCGGTTCATGTCGACATAGGTTTCGGCCAGATCGAGAATTTCGGTGATATCGGATTGCGACAGATGCTCGATGCCAAGAAGGTGACGATGGGCGAAACGCATGGGCGGGCTCCTGTCTGACAATCGGGCCGCTTATAGAAAGCCACGCGGTGCAAAGCAACCTAAGGATCAGAACCCTCTGGCAGTTTTTCGCAGCCGCCTTCGGGCAGACATTGTTCACCTGGTTTGCACCATTTGCCGTATCCGCAGTCGATGGCTTTGATCGGCACGCAACCCTGATGGTCCGAGCATTTGAATCCCGGACGGCACTGCGAGCCTGTTTCTTCGCACAGGAACCATCCCGGACGGGAACACCCCCCACCCGGCAGACAGGACGAGCCGCGCGCACAAGTTCGGCCATCCTCGCATATCGTAGGAGGGGCTGTACCCGGATCTGGTGTGATCCGTTCACATTCGCCGCGCCCATTGCAAAAACTGTCACCGGGGCAATCCAGACGCGATGTGCATTTGTTCACGCCTGCGGGTGCACAGCTCGCTCCTCCCGCTACGCAGCGTTCAAACGGGCCGCAGCTGCGCCCGCCACCGCAATAGGTGCCGCCCAGCGGTATGCAGTGCCCATCAAAGCTGCATCTTTGACCGCCGGAACAGCAGGTGGTGCCGCATTTGAACTGGCCCGCACGGCACTGGCCCTGTTCGTTGTGGAACGTCGCCAATGCCGGATTGCCGGTAAGCACCAGTCCAAGCCCGATCAGGAGGATTCGCAAGGTTCTGAGCATCGTGCCCTGATGGTCGGCGCGACAGAGCGACCGATCAAGCCCAATTCGCTTTCCATCAGCCCTCAGGCGGGTAAATTATCCATATGGAATCGGGCTTGGACTATTACTCTGCACGGGCCTTGCTGGAATGGCAGGTCGAACTGGGCGTGACCGAGGCAATCGGGGATGCTCCGGTTGATCGATATTCGGTGCCGGACACATCACCAAAGCCCAAGAAGGCAGAAGTTGCGGCAGCCATCCCGTCAAAGCCCGGACAGACCGACCCGGTAACGGTTGCGCAAGCAGCGGCCAAGGGGGCGGGGTCACTGGATCAGCTGCGCGATGCGATGGAAGCTTTTGATCACTGCGAGCTGAAGCGCGGGGCGCGGCAGTTGGTTTTTGCTGATGGAACGCCCGGTGCGCGGGTGATGATTATTGGTGAGGCTCCGGGCCGCGACGAAGACCGCGAGGGCAAGCCCTTTGTCGGGCGCGCGGGCCAGTTGCTGGATCGCATGTTGGCCGCGATTGATCTGGATCGCAGGCAGAACGTCTATATCACAAACGTGCTGCCATGGCGGCCCCCACAGAACCGTGACCCAAAGCCCGAAGAAATCGGGATGATGAAGCCCTTCCTGGAACGTCACGTGGCGCTGGCCCGGCCCGAGGTTCTGGTGGTGATGGGCAATATCAGCTGTCAGGCCGTTCTGGGCAAGCGCGGGATTACCCGATTGCGCGGCCAATGGGATCAGGCGATGGACCTGCCTGTGATCCCGATGTTTCATCCAGCTTATTTGCTGCGCCAGCCGCAAATGAAGCGGCAGGCCTGGGCTGACCTGCTGGAGTTGCAAGCCCGGCTGCGAGGTGAGGCATGAAGGTCTTGGCGTTTTCCGATCTTCATATGGCACGCAACCGCGCCGCTGATCTGGTGGCGGCCAGCGCTGATGCCGACCTGGTTATCGGCGCAGGGGATTATTGCAATATGCGGCAGGGTCTGGACGAGGCGATGCAAATGCTTTCGGGCGTTTCAGCGCCGCTGGTCCTGATACCCGGGAATGCAGAAAGCGCAGAGGATCTGGGCAAAGCTGTGCCCGAGGGTGTGCATGTTCTGCATGGAACGGGAATGACGGTGGATGGATTGCGCCTGTTCGGGCTTGGCTACGGTGTTCCACCCACACCGTTTGGTGATTGGTCCTGTGATCTGACCGAGGGTGAGGCCGCCGAACTGCTGGCGCGCTGCAGCGGAGCAGATATCCTGATTTCGCACTCACCGCCCAAGGGCCATGGGGACGTGACCTCGCAAGGCATGGCTGTGGGCTCGATCGCTGTTCGGAACGCGATCGAGCGGATACAGCCCCGATTCACGTTTTGCGGCCATATTCACGACAGCTGGGGATATCGCGGCTCGATCGGCCGCACCCGGATCGCCAACCTTGGCCCCAAGGTAAACTGGTTCGAGATCGCTGTATGATTGAGTTGGTAACGCTGCTTGCCTTCATTCCCGCCGCGCTGGCGCTGAACCTGACACCGGGCGCGGATATGATGTTCTGTTTCGGTCAGGGCCTGCGATCAGGTCCGCGCGCAGCAATTGCCGCAAGTGCTGGGATTTCCGCGGGTGGAATGATACAGGTCCTTCTGGCTGGGCTGGGCCTCGGCGCGGCGGTTGCGGCCTTGCCATGGCTGTTCGATGTCATTCGCTGGGTTGGTGTTGCATACCTGTTGTATCTTGCCTGGGGTGCTGTTCGAAATGGCGCAGTGTCGGCCGAGGCCCCCGTCAAACCGGCCCGGTTGTCCTTTCGGGATGGGATGCTTGTCAATCTGACGAACCCCAAGGTTATTCTGTTCGTTCTGGCCTTTATCCCGCAATTTGTAGACCCGTCGCGGGGGTCGGTCCTGATGCAGTTTTTGATCTTCGGCACAATCATCGGCATCGGTGGGTTCGTCGTGAACGGGCTGGTTGGTGTTTTCGCCGGAAGCGCGGGGCGCCATCTGGTCTCGAATCCGCGCGCCTCACGTATTCTGGGCTGGATTACAGGGGGCATTTTTGCGGCCCTTGCGGTCCGGCTTGCCATTCTGGAAAGGGCCTGACACCACATGTCGCGCATTGATGAAACCATGGAGTTCATCCCGGTTAAGATCGCCGTACTGACTGTTTCGGATACCAGATCGATGAAAGAGGACCGCTCGGGACAGACATTGGTGGACCGGATTGAAAAGGCAGGCCATGTCGTCGCGGATCGCAGGATAATTCGGGACGAGCGCAAACAGATCGCAGATCAGTTACGCGCGTGGGTAGCGGACGAACAGATCGACGTCGTGATTTCGACCGGCGGCACGGGTCTGACTGGGCGCGATGTCACCGTCGAGGCGCATCGCGATGTCTATGAAAAAGAGATCGAAGCCTTTGGCACTGTCTTCACGATCATCTCGATGGGAAAGATCGGAACTTCGGCGGTGCAGTCACGGGCGACGGGGGGCGTTGCCGGGGGGACATACCTGTTCGCATTACCCGGCAGTCCGGGGGCCTGCAAGGACGCGTGGGACGGTATTTTGGAAAAACAGTTCGATTATCGCCATCGCCCGTGCAATTTTGTGGAAATAATGCCCAGATTGGACGAACATCTGCGACGGAAGTAGACTGGTCATACGTTCCATTCCGTATAACCGCCTTGTGGCTTGGCATATTTCCTGATCCAGCTACATGTTGTGGACGGCAGCGTGGTGCAACCGGGGTAACTGATTGATGCGATTTCTGCGGCATAGTCTTGTCGGTATTTTTCTGGCGTTTCTGGCGCTGGCTTTGTTGTTTGTTGCCGTGCAGATGATCGTTGGGGCCGTTCAGGAGGCTTTGACGCACGATAACGCGACACCTCCCGCTCGAGAAAGGATCTTTGCTGTTTCGGTTCGGCCTGCCGAGGCGGAAACCGTCACCCCATATCTTGAAGCTTTCGGAGAGGTTCAAAGCCGCCGCAGGCTGGAGTTGCGCGCGGCGCTTGGTGGTCGCGTTGTCGCGCTGGCGGAAGACTTTGAAGATGGTGGAATTGTTGAGGCTGGCGAAGTGCTGGTTGAACTGGACCCGGCAGATGCGCAATCCGCACTGGATCGGGCCAAGTCCGACCTCTTGGACGCTCAGTTTGAAGAGCGCGATGCAGAACGCTCGTTGCTGCTGGCGCAGGACGAGCTGAAATCGGCTGAGGCTCAGGCGGAACTGCGGGAAAGGGCGTTGCAACGTCAACGCGATCTGGAATCTCGGGGCGTGGGGGCCGCCGCTAGCGTGGAAGAGGCCGAACTGGCTGCCGCAGCGGCGCAACAGGCCGTACTGGCGCGGCGTATTGCGCTGGCACAGGCTGAATCCCGTGTGGATCAGGCATCAACCCTGTTGGCCCGCGCCATGATAGCACTGGAAGCTGCGGAACGTGATCTGGGCGACATGACAATCCGGGCGGGCTTTGGCGGTACTTTAACGGATGTGACGCTTGTGGAAGGGCGGCTGGTATCGGCAAATGAAAAGCTGGCTGAACTGGTTGATCCCAACGACCTTGAGGTGGCATTTCGGGTGTCGACCGCGCAATATGTGCGGCTTTTGGATGGCGGCGATCGTCTGATCAACGCGCCGGTAACCATATCGCTCGAAGTGACAGGGACCGATCTGACCGCGATTGGCCAGATTAGCCGCGACAGCGGGTCTGCCGGTGAAGGCCAGACCGGGCGGTTGATCTATGCCCGTCTGCAAGAGGCATCGGGGTTTAAACCCGGGGATTTCGTTACGGTTTCAGTTCAGGAACAACCGCTTGCCGGAGTTTACCGACTGCCGTCGTCGGCCCTTGATGCATCCGGAACAGTTCTGGTGCTTGGCCCTGATGACCGTTTGGAAAGCCTGCCGGTTCAACTCATCCGCCGCCAGGGGGACGAGGTTCTGCTGCGGGGCGACGGTTTGGAAGGGCGAGAGGTCGTCGTCGGGCGAACCCCCCTGCTTGGGTCGGGCGTGCGGGTGCGGCCCCTGCGGTTTGAGGCGGGTGCAGACCCCGGAATGGTCGAGCTGACGGACGAGAAGCGCGCCGAACTTGTGGCGCAAGTCGAGGCGAACAGTGCGATGCCTCCGAAGGAAAAGACGCAGGTTCTAACCCGGCTGCGCGAAGCTCGTGTGCCGACGTCTTTGGTGCGCAGCATTGAAACCAGGGCTGGGGGATAAACGCCATGATGCGCGAGATACCTGGCGCGGCGGGCGGCATTCTCAGTTACTTCACGCGGCATCGGACAGTTGCCAACCTGCTGTTGCTTGTCATGCTGGTTCTTGGCGCGGCGGCAATCCCGAACATGCGGGCGCAGTTCTTTCCGGACGTCATTCTGGAACGCGTCGATGTATCCGTAACCTGGGATGGTGCCGGGCCCGAGGACATGGACGCCGGGATCGTGCAGTTGCTGGAACCTGCGCTGCTGGCCGTCGAAGGGGTGACCAGTACCGAGGCTTCCTCGCATCCGGGCTGGACCCGTATCAGGCTGGAATTCGAACCCAACTGGGATGTGTCCCGCGCTGTTGAGGAAGTCCGGACCGCCGTAGACGCTGTCACAGATCTGCCGGAAGACGCTGAGGAGCCCAAGATTCAACGCGGTGCGTGGCGTGATCGGGTGACGGATGTGGTGATTACCGGTCCGACCGATACTGCTCAGCTGGCTAAGCTGACGGATGAGCTTATCAATCGTTTATTCGCATCAGGTGTGACCCGCACGACAATCCGGGGTATTGCCGCACCGCGCATCGTTGTCGAGGTCACCACCGCTCAGTTAATCGCAAACGATATAACGATGGCCGAAATCGCGGCAGCGATAGGTGCCGAAGTCAATACGGACCCCGCTGGCAATGTCGAAGGCGCGGGTGCTCGTGTCCGGGCGGGAACTGAGAAACGCACGCCGGAACAGATCGAAGGCATCGCGCTGCGGACGAACGAAGACGGGTCGAAGCTGAAGGTTGGCGACATAGCCACAATTCGGATTGAAGGCGTCACTCGCGACCGCAGCTATTATGTGGGCGATAATCCCGCCATGTCGATCAGAGTGGACCGGTCGAACCTCGGAGATGCGATAGGTATTCAGCACACGGTCGAGGACGTAGCCCGCGAGATGCAGGCCAGCCTGCCTGAAGGTGTGAGAATTGATCTGATCCGTACCCGTGCGCAAGCGATTACCGACCGGCTGAACATCCTCGTGGATAACGGGCTGATGGGGCTGGGGCTGGTTGTCATCCTGTTGTTCCTGTTTCTGAATGCGCGCATTGCGTTTTGGGTCGCGGCGGGTATCCCGGTGGCGATGTCGGCGGCGATCGCGCTGATGTATCTGGGCGGTCTGTCGCTGAACATGGTTTCCCTGTTCGGTTTGATCATCACCTTGGGGATCGTCGTAGATGATGCGATTGTCGTGGGAGAGCACGCCGATTATCGCGCCCGCCGATTGGGTGAGACACCTGTGGAAGCCGCTGAGCGTGCCGCCCGTCGAATGGCAATGCCGGTTCTGGCCGCCACAGTAACGACCGTGATTGCGTTTTTCGGCCTGACGTTGGTTGGAGGACGTTTCGGAGAGCTGATCCGCGATATCCCCTTCACGGTGATCGCAGTTCTGGTTGCATCGCTGGTGGAATGCTTCCTGATCCTGCCCAATCACATGGCGCACGCAATTGCGCATTCGGCCAAGGAACACTGGTACGATCTGCCGAACCGTGTCGTCAATCGTGGCTTTCGTTGGGTTCGGGATCACTTGTTCCGCCCGTTGATCGCTTGGGTGATCTGGGCGCGTTATGTGGTCGCCGCGTTGATGATTGCTATTCTGGCCAGTCAGGTTGCATTGTTCATTCGCGGCGACGTGAACTGGCGGTTCTTCAACGCACCTGAACGCAGCTCAGTCAGCGGCGGGTTTATCATGCGCGAAGGGTCGACCCGGTCAGATACGCTTGAAATGATGCGCATTCTACAGGATGCGACCAACGAGCTGGGCCGGATCTACGAAGAGCGTCATGGCCGAAATCCAATTGACTATGTCCTGGCCGAGGTTGGTGGCAATGCCGGGCGTGCTCTTGCTGCGGCTGACGGCAAGGACGGCAGTGTGCTGGGGGGCATTTCGATTGAACTGATCGACGCCGATCTGCGCCCATATTCGAGTTTTGAGTTTGTGGGCGAGCTACAGGATTTCGTACCGCGCCACCCCAAGGTCGAGGTGATCAGCTTCCGCGGTTGGCGGTCCGGCCCCGGTGGCGACGCCATCGACGTGCAGTTCTATGGCTCGGACGTAAATGTCCTGAAAGCCGCATCAGAAGATCTGCAAAGCGCGCTGTCGAAGTTTCCTGAAGTCTCGGCGCTCGAAGACACTCTGGCATATGACAAGGAAGAGTTTCTTCTGGACCTGACAGCGCAGGGTCAGGCGCTGGGTTTTCGGATCGAAACGCTGGGGCGGGCTTTGCGCAACCGTTTGAACGGGATTGAGGCCGCAACCTTCCCCGACGGGCCGCGCAGTGCCGAGATCCGTGTCGAACTGCCCGAAGGTGAACTGACGGCAGATTTTCTGGAACGAACTCTGATGCGTTCTCCTGATGGGGTCTACGTACCTTTGGCTGATATCGTTTCGGTCGAGCGCAAGTCCGGGTTTTCGACGGTTCGGCGTGAAAACGGCCTGAGGGTGGTTTCGGTAACAGGTGACATTTCGGAAGACGATCCGGCACGGGCCGCCGAAATTGAACGCGTGATGCAGGACGAGATCCTTCCCAATATCGCAGCCGAAAGGCAGGTTGAGTGGCGCATGTCGGGTCTGAGCGAACAGGAAAACGAGTTCCTGTCCGAGGCCCGCAACGGTCTGATCCTGTGCCTGACCGGTATTTACCTTGTACTGGCCTGGGTGTTTGCCAGCTGGACACGACCCCTTGTGGTCATGGCGATTATTCCCTTTGGCCTGGTCGGGGCGATTTGGGGCCATTACATCTGGGAGGTGCCACTGAGCATGTTCACGGTTGTCGGGCTGCTGGGCATGACAGGGATCATTATCAACGACTCGATCGTTTTGGTGACCACGATCGACGCATACCAGCAGGATCGCGGGTTGATTCCGTCGATTCTGGATGGCACGGCGGACAGGTTGCGACCTGTCATGCTGACCACGCTGACGACGGTTCTTGGGCTAGCGCCCTTACTATACGAAGGCTCTCAACAGGCGCAGTTCCTGAAACCGACAGTAATCACACTGGTCTACGGGCTTGGTTTCGGAATGTTGCTGGTGTTGGTACTTGTGCCTGCCTTGCTGGGAGTTCTCAATGACGTGGCACGTCCGATGACAGCCATGCGCCGCGCGGCGCGGGCCCCTGACAAGGTTGTTCGTGGCGCGTTGGCCGGAACCGGCGCGATGCTTGGGGTCTGGTTTGCCTTGACGATGATCTGGCCTGCCATCAACGGTGCACCGCTTGCCATATTACAAGGTCTTTATCCCGGTGATGATGGCATTGCCGCATTGAAAATGGGGCTGGGCGCGTTTGTTGCCGGAGCTGTGCCGATTGTGATTCTGAGCATTGCTGCCTCAGGCATGCTTTATGGTCGCCTCACGAAATCGGCAGATGCTTAAACCGCACGCAAGGCATATTCCATAAGCTCAATGACCCGCGCGCTCATGGGCAGGTTGCCCTGGCGTATCTGATCGACGGGAAACCACCGGGCATCCAATGCGTCGTCACCGGCCTTTGGCGTGCCCGAGCGATACTGGCAGGCGACCCCGACCAGCAGGTAATGGGACACGATCAGCCCATCTGGGGTTCGGCGCACAAGGTCCAGATTTTTCAGATAATGTGACGACTGCGCGATCACCGAGGTTTCTTCCAGCAATTCGCGTTGTGCCGCTTCCAATACGGTTTCACCCCATTCGACATGGCCGCCGGGAAACCCCCACAGCCCGGCGTCGGGCTGCTTGCTGCGCTGAACCAGAAGAACCTGATCCTGATGCAGAACAACGGCCAGGGCACCGATTTTTGGTGATTGGGTCATGAATTCAGCCTGCGCTGCAGCCCTGAATATCAACTGCGTGATTGGCGCCCAGAACTGTAATCCGGATTTCAGACCGATCCAGTGCAAAGGGTGTGCCCGATGCATTGATAATCTCGGCCTCGGCCACCAACGTATCACCTTGCCGTTGCGCAACCGGCTGCGACGCCCAGAGGGAGGGATTGCCGGGTTCGATCACAGCCACTTCATGACCACCTGCCGATGGCATGGTCACTCGTGCTTCGATACGCATACCATCTTTAGTCGGCGTCAGACGACAGGTGGCACTGGACACGCGAGCTTCTTGCGCGGAATAAGGGCGTTGCGCCAGTGCGGCGGCAATCGCGGGATGGCGTCCGGCATTAGCGTCGAGCGTGTGGTCAAAGCCCAGACGTTCCGGAATACAAACGTCTTTGCAAACGCCCAGATCCATTTCGCCCTGCAATCGGACCGGCTTGGCAGGGTTGTGCGGCGTAATCTCAATCGGAAGGACCAGTTGATTCTTGTAACCGATCGACTGCAACCCGTTCTGATCGAAGACATCGGGGGCAGGCCATGTGATCTCTACACGCCCGACATTGCTTGAGCGTTTCCAGTTGATTTCCGGCGGGATGCCAGCATCTCCGGGCGCGCGCCAGTAGGTTTTCCAACCATCCTCAAGCGTCACCTTCAAGGCGGTAAGATAAGTGCCGTTTGCAGTCCGTCCGCCATCCAGAACATCCAGCTGAACCACGCCGTCCAGACCCTGAGCGGCAACCGGGGCGGCCAGATGCAGGCAAGCGAGTGCAGCGACGGCAGTGTGTTTCATCGACATCTTCATCCCTCTTAAATGCGCGGCGTTGGCCCGGATTCCAAGTCACGTTCTGTTCACTGGGATGAAATCCGCCAAAATACCTGTTGTTCTCTTGCCAATAGACATGCTGCGGGGCCATTGTTGAGGTGTTCTGAGAAAGAGATGGCGGCCCATGGACCTGACCGGAAAACTGTTGATTGCGATGCCTGGTATGGGGGATCCGCGATTCGACCATTCGGTGGTGTATGTGTGCAGTCATGGTGACGACGGTGCCATGGGTTTGATTGTGAACAAGCCCTCGGACCTGCGGATCAAGACTTTGCTGGGTCAACTGAACATCGCCTGCCGTGTTCCGATTGTCGGCGAACGCCTTGTGCATTTCGGTGGGCCGGTCGAGATGTCACGCGGCTTTGTCCTTCACAGCGCCGATTACGAGGCCAACCTGCATTCAATGCAGATTTCCGAGGATTTCAGCATGACGGCGACACTTGATGTGCTCGAGGATTTGGCGTCAGGCACTGGGCCGCTGAACTCGATGCTGGCGCTGGGTTATTCCGGCTGGGGGCCCGGTCAGCTTGAGGATGAAATTGCCATGAACGGCTGGCTAACCACCGAAGCAACGTCGAAACTTGTTTTCGATGTGCCCGATGATGCGAAATGGGAGGCAGCGTTGGCTTCTTTGGGCGTGGACCCGCTGACCCTTTCTGCCAGCGCGGGGCGAGCGTGATCAGCTGTCACGGGGTGCCGCCGCGCGCCGCAGCCGGTCATTGATTGCCGCCCCCAAACCCGTGTCAGGGATCGGAGAAACGGCAATCGGTCGCCCGGTTTCGTTCAGCTGATGCAGAAACGCAAACAGATTTGCCGCCGCTTCGGTCAAGTTGCCAGTGGCGGACAAGTTCAGGTCGCACTCTACCTGCCCAAATCCCAGAAACACCTCGTCACCCTGACGGGTTTTGGCATTCAAACGGACCGGAGCGTCCGGCGCATAGTGTGATTGCAACTGGCCGGGGGCGGTCAGAAGATCACCGGATTGATGCAGATGCAGACGCATTTTCAGCGTCTCTTCGACCTGCTCCAGCGCGATGCCACCTGGACGCAAAAGTGCAGGTTCCCCAGCCAGGCCGATGATGGTGGATTCAAGCCCGACACCGCACGGCCCGTCATCCAGAACAGCCGCGATCTTGCCGCCAAGACCTGACCAGACATGACTTGCCTTGGTCGGACTGATCTGACCCGACGGGTTTGCCGAAGGCGCCGCAACCGGGCCATCAAATTTGGCCAGCAGCGTGCGCGCTGTCGGATGTGCCGGAACGCGCACGGCCAACGTATCCAAACCTGCCGTCACCAGCGATGAAATCCCGTGCCCTTCGCGCAAGGGCAAAACCAAGGTAAGCGGACCGGGCCAAAAGGCCTGCGCCAGATGCTCGGCCTGATCTGACCATTGCACATACCGTTGCGCCGCGGCGACCGAAGCGACATGTGCGATCAGCGGATTGAAACTGGGCCGCCCCTTGGCCTCGTAGATCGACGCCACCGCCTGCCCGTTGCGGGCATCGCCGCCCAGGCCGTAGACCGTCTCGGTCGGGAAAGCGACCAGAAGGCCCTGTCGCAACATATCTGCAGCCCGCGCGATACCGCCGGGATCCGCCGTCAATTCCTGAGTGCCGGTTGAGATCATAACTGGTGACGCCGCGTTTTGGTTGCTTGAAACATAAGGGACAGTAGGTAATTGATCCAAGCTCATACGCTTACCGGCGCTTGCCCACAATTCCAAGCCTGCCGATATGTTCTGAATTGTTAGCCTTCGAGAGTGATCATGCCCTATCGCACCCCAATTTCAGATTACCAGTTCCTGCTGGACCAAGTGGTCGGGTTCGACCAAGTCGCTGCGACGGATAAATTTGCTGATGCCAGCGGGGATGTGGTCAATGCGATCCTGACCGAAGCTGGAAAGATGTGCGAAGAGGTGATGGCCCCTCTGCAGCGTCCCGGTGATCTGGAACCTGCACGGCTTGAAAATGGCGTGCTGCGAACTTCTCCGGGATATGCAGACGGCTGGAAGGCAATTGCCGAAGGTGGCTGGATCGGGATCAGTGGTAATCCTGAATACGGGGGGATGGGGCTGCCTATGACCATCACCACGGCGGTCAACGAGATGATGAGTGCCGCCTGCCTGTCGCTGCAACTTGCGCCGCTTATGTCTCAGGGCCAGATCGAGGCGTTAGAGCATCACGCCAGCGACGAATTGAAAGCGCTGTATCTGCCTAAGATGATGACGGGGGAATGGTCGGGCACCATGAACCTGACCGAAGCTCAGGCTGGATCCGATGTTGGCGCGCTGTCTGCGAAGGCTGAGCCGAACGGTGACGGGACATATTCGATCACCGGTCAAAAGATCTTCATCTCGTGGGGCGATACCGATTTCACCGAGAATGTCTGCCATCTGGTACTGGCCCGCCTTCCCGATGGGGTGCCCGGCACCAAAGGGATCTCGTTATTCCTTGTCCCCAAATTCCTGCCTGATGAAAATGGTGATCCTGGCGTGGCCAATGATCTGAAAGTGGTTTCGCTGGAACACAAGATGGGCTTGCACGGGTCGCCCACCTGCGTGATGCAATATGACAAAGCCAAAGGCTGGCTGGTGGGTGCCGAACATGGCGGTATGGCGGCCATGTTTACCATGATGAACAATGCGCGCCTCGGCGTGGGCGGACAGGGCGTTGGCGTGGCCGAAGGTGCATATCAGCACGCGGTGGCTTATGCGCTGGAACGGAAACAAGGCAAAACGCCGTCCGGGACGATCATCGATCATGCGGATGTGCGCCGTATGCTTTTGGATATGCGTGCTGATGTTTATGCCGCGCGCGCGATCCTGTTGGCCAATGCGGTTGCGATCGATATGGCAGAGGCCACTGGTGACGCCGATTGGGCTGCGCGGGCCGCGCTGTTGACGCCGATCAGCAAGGCGTTTGGTACTCAGACCGGGATGCGTGTGGCTGAAACAGGGGTCCAGGTGCATGGTGGCATGGGATATATTGAGGAAACCGGCGCAGCTCAGTTCTATCGCGATGCGCGTGTCACCGCGATCTACGAGGGCACCAACGGCATTCAGGCGATGGACCTTGTTGCGCGGAAGATGATGGACGGGGGCGAGGCTGCTTCGAACTTGCTGGATGAGATTGAAGACCAGGCTGAACGCGCCCGTGCAACACTGCCTGATCTGGCGGGCCCTGTTTGGGAAGCCACCGAAACGCTGCGCGAGGCGACAGAATGGCTGGTGGCACAGGACGATATGAATAACCGCTTTGCAGGCGCAGTTGCTTATCTGCAGGCATTTGCCCGGGTGCTGGGCGGGCATTATCACCTGACCGCAGCCCTTGCCGACCCAGAGGGGCCGCGGGCGAAACTGGCGCGGTATTATATCAACGCCCTGTTGCCCGAACATACGGGCCTTTTGGCACGGGCACAGAACGGGGCGGATGACCTTTTCGCGCTGAGCACGGACGAGTTTGCAGTTTGATGGACGGGGATCACGTATTGGGGATCAGATATCCGTGGTCTGAACCGCCCGCGCAGGGCGAAGCCACCGAGATTGCCCAAGGTGTTCTCTGGATGCGGTTGCCCCTGCCTATGGCGCTGGACCATGTAAATATCTACGCACTGGACGATGGCGACAGCTGGACGGTGATCGATACGGGGCTGTCCTCGAACAAGACGCGGCGCATCTGGGAAGCATTGATGGCCGGACCTCTTGCAGGCAAGCCGATCAGGCGGGTGGTGGTGACTCACCACCATCCCGACCATGTTGGCAATGCCGGATGGTTTCAGACGGAACACGGCGCCGAGCTGGTGACAAGCCGCACCTCGTGGCTGTTTGCGCGGATGCTGACGCTGGATGTGCAGGAAACCTGGCCGCAAGAAACGCTGGGTTTCTATCGCAGCGCGGGCATGGCATCCGAAGTTTTGAACAAACGGATGGCGGACCGGCCCTTTAATTTTGCCGACACGGTCTATCCCATGCCGCTGGGTTTTACCGGGATCAAGCAGGGTGACGTGATCCGTATGGGTGGACGTGACTGGGACGTTCATATGGGCAATGGCCATGCGCCGGAACACGCCACCTTCTGGAGCCGCGATGACAATCTGGTACTCAGCGGTGATCAGATCCTCAGTTCAATCAGTCCCAATCTGGGTGTCTATGCGACCGAACCCATGGCAGATCCGGTGTCAGGATGGATGGAGGCCTGTGAGAGGCTTCAGGTACTCGCCCGTCCCGATCATCTGGTTTTAGGCGGGCACAAATTGCCCTTCACCGGTCTGCCGTTGCGCATGAAGCAGTTGATTGACAACCACCATGGCGCGCTGGAACGGTTGCTGGATCATCTGGATCAGCCCAAATCTGCCGCTGACTGCTTTATGCCGCTGTTCAAACGTACAATCCAAGAGGGTGAGTATGGCCTTGCGCTGGTTGAGGCGGTTGCACATGTAAATCACCTCTACCACATTGGTGCAGTAACCCGGACGCAACGCGCGGATGGGGCATGGCTGTATCAGCGCAAAGGGTAGACGAATGCAGGACCAGATCGAAACCTCGGCCGAGGCCGCAGAAGCCGCAGCGTTGCCAAGATGTTACGAGGTGCACGCCGATCCGAAAGCCGAATCCGGAACCAAAAAACTGCCAGAGACGCTGAAAAAACCGGTGGCCAGCAAAAGCCCCGCACAATGGGCCTACGAGCGGCTAATCCTGTATATCCAGAATTTCGAACAGACATTGGACGGCGATCATGAGGTCGCCATGGGTTTCACTGGCGGCGATGCAGGCGTGATGCGGATCGAGGGGATGGGTTATTTCGACCCCGACATGATAACCTTTTACGGGTCCGACGGGACCGGAGCCCGCACGCAACTGGTGCAACATGTCAGCCAGTTGAACGTGATGTTGCGTGCGCTTCCCAAATCGGTTGAAGACAAGCCAGCCAACCGCATCGGGTTCCGCCTGGCTGCGGACCTGAAAGACAGCTGACTTGCAATTCACGTTTGCGCGCCTTTGAATGAATGAATCAGTTCGGAGGCGACCGCGTGAACAGATATTTCCATGCCGTAACACATGCCTACGCGGGGGCTTGGGCCCGGCGTCGGGTTTTTGTGCCAATTTATATCGCTGTGCGATTACTGCTTGTTGCGCTGATTGCGCCAGGGGTGGCACTGACGGTCAATCTGGCAGTCTCTCTGTCTGACCAGACGGCCTTGACGGATCAGGACATTGCCATGTTCCTGCTGTCTCCGGTCGGGTTTATCTCGTCTGTTGTAGTTCTGAGCCTGTTTCTGCTGGCCGAGGTCTTTGTGTTCTCGGTCATGGCCGGGTCGCTGCGTATGGGCGAACAAGATCCCTGGCGCGCTGGCAGTGCGGCGCTCGCGTTGATCCTGTCCCGTTTCCCGGCGTTGTTCGGATTTGCCGTGCGTTTCATCCTGCGTGTCCTGTTGCTTGCCCTGCCATTCGTGGCTGTCGCTGGCCTGATCGCGTGGTGGAAGCTGACTGAATACGACATCAACTATTACCTGACCTTCCGCCCCCCCGCCTTCAAGGTGGCGGTTCTTCTGATCGGAGTGGTTGTTCTTGTACTGGCGTGGCTTTTGATCCGTCGCCTGTCCGCCTGGGCGCTGGCCCTGCATTTGGTCCTTTTCGAACGAACTGCGCCCCGAACGGCGTTTGCCCAAAGTGCGCAGAAGATCGAAGGCAGGCGCGGGCGGTTGAAGATCGAACTTGCCCTTTGGCTGGGGATGCGCCTTGTCATCGCCGCTTTGATTGCCGCAGTGGCCAGCCTTTTGTTTACTTTCGTACCCGTGCAGGACGGCAGCAACCTCAAGCTGGCCCTGACCTTCAGTTTTGTCGTCGCAGGGCTGTGGTCATTGGCGGGGCTGGTTCTGGCGGCAACGGCGCTGGGCGCGTTGGCCGTCTTGTTGGACGGGTTTTTCGATATTGACGCAAAAAAGATCGCCCACCCAGAACCCCGGAAAATTCGGGCGCCTGTATTTGTGACAGTGGGCGCATCCCTTGCCGCGTTGGTTATTGGCCTTTGGTCAGGTCAAAGTCTGCTGGAACGTGTGCAGGCCCCGGATCATGCCGAGGTCATTGGCCACCGGGGTGCAGCGGCCTTGCGGCCGGAAAACACGATGGCCTCGGTTCTGAAAGCCATCGAGGACGGCGCGGATTGGGTTGAAATCGACGTTCAGGAATCTGCGGATGATGTGATCATCGTGGCCCATGACAGCGATTTCATGAAGCTGGCGGGTGTTAACCTGAAGGTCTGGGATGCAACGATGGCGGATGTGGCAGATATCGACATCGGCAGCTGGTTTGATCCGGAATACGCCTCGGAACGAACGCCAACTCTGCGTGATGTGCTGGAGGCGGCCAAAGGCAAGTCCAGGGTTCTTATCGAACTGAAATACTATGGCCATGATATTGATCTGGAAAACCGGGTGATCAATCTGGTGGAAGAGTTGGAGATGCAGGACGAGGTCGCCACCATGTCGTTGAAATATCCGGCCGTCCAAAAGATGAAGAAACTGCGCCCGGACTGGCGTTCGGGTGTATTGGCGGCCACAGCCGTTGGTGATCTGTCGGGGTTGGAGGGCGAGTTTGTCGCCGTTAACGCAGGGATGGCGACGCCGGGTCTGATCCGAAAGGTTCACGATGCCGGCAAGGATATCTATGTCTGGACAGTGAACGATCCGCTGCAAATGTCTAAAATGGCGTCTATGGGTGTTGATGGCCTGATAACCGATCGCCCGGCCATGGCCAATGAGGTTCTTCGCGTGCGCGCTGAAATGGGACCGGCAGAGCGGCTGATGCTGTGGCTGGCCACGACATTCGGATTACAGGTCGACACCAAGGCGATGCGCGATGAAAGCCCTTAATCTGTCGCTGCTGTTACTCATCATTCCGCATGTTGCCTTGGCACAGGACTTGATGCGCCGGTTCGAAATGCCTGCCCATCACGCCTTGATGGACCAGAGCGACGGAGCCGAGCTGCAACCATTCGAAACAGACGGGTGTTCGGGTGGGTTGTCCGCAAGCTGGCGCTGGGTGGCAAAGCAATTCCCACAGGTTGGCGAGCTTTTTGAAGAACATCCGCCATGGGAAAACTGTTGTGTGATCCACGACCGGGCATATCACAACGCTGGCGGAACGGATTCGGCCGAGGAAAGCTATGACGCGCGTTTAGCGGCGGATGATGCCCTGCATGCCTGTGTTGCGGCGCATGGAGATCTGTATGCTGACCAATATGCCGATCGCTATGATATGGAACCTGATCAGATCCGCTCCATTCATGCGATCACAGCGGATGCCATGTATGGGGCGGTTCGTTTCGGTGGCGGGCCGTGCAGCGGCCTGCCCTGGCGGTGGGGGTTTGGGTATCCCGGGTGCTCGGTCCTCAAGTAAGCGCGCCCTGCGCGCGAATGACGTGGTGACAGGCGTTTTGTTTTCCATTATCCAACAAGTCAAACACGCGAATTGGGATTCTGAGACTCATGGCTGAACACAAACACGGCGAAATGAACATCGACGTTCAAACCAAAACTTTTAACGGTTTCATCAAAGCCACCACCTGGTGTGTGGTTGCAATCGCCTTGTTGTGCCTGTTCCTGGCAGTTTTCGCCTCGTAAGCAACTCGGGGGCGGCTTTGCTCAGGATATTGACTGCGTGTCTTGTGGCCGCAACGTTGGCTGGTTGCGCTGCATCGCAGCGCCCGCAAGCGGATCAGACTGAAATTACGTCCCGCTCCTATCGCGATCCGGGGCCATCGACCCTGACCTTGTACACGATGATCAGCACCCGGACCGGTTCGGGTGCGCATACGTCGTTGATGATCAGCGGCAGTGAGCGGGTTATTTTCGACCCGGCAGGATCGTTCCGGGCGGATGTTGTACCGATCAGGAACGATGTGCTGTACGGTATTACCCCGAATGTCGAACGTGCGTATCGCAGCAGCCACGCCCGCGAAACACATTATGCGCGCATCCAGACGATCGAGGTCACTCCGCAGCAGGCCGAAATTGCATTGCAACTGGCCAAGCAGATGGGCCCGGTGGCTGGTGCATTCTGTGCAAACTCTACCTCGCAGCTGTTGCAGCAGGTTCCGGGGTTCGAACAGATCACGACCACATTCTATCCGGTCAAACTGTCCGATCAGTTTGGGGCGTTGCAAGGCGTTCAAACGGCGGAATACCGTGAAAACGACGACGCGGACCTGCAAAAGGGACTGGCGTTCAACAATGCGCGCCTGAACCAGCTGGACGCGGCTTCATCCAACTAGATACAGCAATGTGTAAAGTGTTGCCGCCCCGGTAAAAATGGCCGCCAGGACGTTCTTGGTTAGAATGCCGACAGACAATGCAACCGCTGCGGCCGACATACGGGGTATATCCGGTTGTCCTTCGGTGGCCGCAGGCCAAACCACCAGCGGCGCGATCAGTGCGGGCAGGATGGCCACGGCTGTATATCGAAGGTGACGTAACAACCAGGGCGGCATCGGGCGATCACCGACGAGACCGATGAAGGTAAAGCGCAAAGCATAGCTGCCCACCGCAAGACCCACGATGATGATCCATATTGTTGTCTGGTCGATCTGGTTCATAGCGTGTTCCGCTTTAGCATCAATTCCGCCTGCGCACCGGCCATCATCCCTGCTGCGCCCGCGATCAGCAGGCCCAGATTGAACGGCACACTCACGGTCAGCAGGGCAACAACAATGGCGACCAGGGCGGCGATGACATGGGCCAGCGTACGCATCATTGGCCCAATCATCGCCAGAAAGGTGATCGGCAGGGCAAAGTCCAGCGCCCAACTTTCCGGTATTTGAGCACCCAGCACGGCACCCAGACAGGTTCCCAAAACCCACAGCGGTGTGATCGGAGTGACCGAACCCAGGAAATAGGCCATTCGCTGGGGGATCGTCAGATCAGGCTCTTTTTCGAACTGCGCGATTGAACAGGCGTAAGACTGATCAACGATCAGGTAAGCCGCACATGCTCTCTGCCACAAGGGCGCGGCACCCAGAAACGGCGTCAGTGATGCGGAATACATCGCAACCCGCAGGTTCACTGCCAGGGCTGAGATCAAAACGATGATTGTCGGCGTTTCATCCTGCAGAAGTTGCAGAGCTGTAAACTGCGCAGCGCCTGCAAAAACGGTGATGGAAAAGGCGATGGTCTGCACGATATTCAACCCGGCTTCTGTCGAGAAGACACCGAACAACAGACCAAAAGGCACAGCCACGAAGACAAACGGTGTGCCGTCGCGAAAACCTTTCCAGAAGTATGACTTGGATGTGGCAGAGGCCATGGCTAAATCCTATGGTGACGCCAGCAGCAGTATCGGTCTTGTGGAGGGGTTGCAATTGGTCACCGAAACCGACGTGTCAGACTATGTAATCGCTCCTGATCCGGGCGCGGCCCGCCTGACCCGTGCGGTCGAGGGGGTGGACCAGAATGGCGAGGTCAGTCAGATTTCAGTGGTTGAAGAGCGCCCACTGACGATCTTCCTCAACGCGCAGGAAATTGTGACGGCGATGACCATTGGCGATTATCCCGAGTACCTGGCGCTGGGTTTTCTGCGAAATCAGGGCATGTTGCTGGCTGATGATGAGATTACCCGTGTCGATTACGATGATGATCTTGAAACCGTTGTTGTCCGCACCGCACGCGCGACTTCGTACGAAGACAAGCTGAAGAAAAAGACACGCACCAGTGGCTGCGCTGTGGGAACGGTGTTCGGGGACATGATGGAGGGCCTTGAGGGCGTTCAACTGCCACAAGTGCAGGTGCGGACCTCGTGGCTTTACGAACTGGCGGCCAAGATCAACCGCACCCCGTCGCTTTATCTTGAGGCCGGGGCAATTCATGGGACTGTACTGTGCCGCGAAAACCGCCCGCTGGTTTATATGGAAGACGTGGGTCGCCATAACGCTGTCGACAAGATCGCAGGCTGGATGCTGTCCGAGGGTGCTTCGGCAGAGGACAAGATCCTTTACACCACCGGTCGCCTGACATCCGAGATGGTGATCAAAACGGCGATGATGGGCATTCCCGTGTTGGCGTCCCGTTCCGGCTTTACCGCCTGGGGTGTCGAGATCGCGCGTGAGGTCGGCCTTACGCTGATCGGTCGGATGCGCGGACAGCGCTTTGTTTGTCTTTCCGGTGAGGAACGGTTGGTTCGTGATGTGGACCCGTCGACGGTTGTGGCCGAAGACAGGAAACACCGGCGGAAGAGTAGCCAATGAGTGATGAAAACAGAAAACCTCTCGGCGTTATCCTCGCAGGCGGGCAGGCCACCCGGATGGGTGGTGGTGATAAAGGCCTGTTGAAGGTTGGCGGGCAGACCCTGCTGTCCCATGTCGTTGATCGGCTGTCTCCTCAAGTCGATGGTTTGGCCCTGAACGCAAATGGTGACCCCAAGCGTTTCAGCGATCTGACGCTACCTGTTCTTCCTGACACAATTGAAGGCTTCGCTGGCCCTTTGGCCGGCGTTTTGGCGGGGCTAGATTGGGCGGCAGATCAGGGGGCCGACAGCATCGTGACGGCTGCCGCAGATACTCCGTTCTTCCCGCGTGATCTGGTGGCGCGTCTGCAAGAGGCGGCAGCGGGGCAGGCGCATCCTCTGGTCTTGGCCACTACTCCGCGAACGGGCGACGAAGCGCTGAAGTCCGGTGGCGGCAGGCGCGTCAACCGGCACCCGACCTTTGGGCTCTGGCCTGTGGCTCTGCGCGATGATCTGCGGGCGGCTCTGACGGACGGGTTGCGCAAGGTCGTGCTGTGGACTGATAAACACGACGGGCGCGAGGCTTTGTTCCAGGCTGACCCGTTTGATCCGTTCTTCAACGTCAATACGCCTGACGATTTGGACCGCGCCCGGACATTGTTGGAGCAGGTATGAGAGTCTACGGCGTCACTGGCTGGAAAAACGCAGGCAAAACAGGGCTGATGGAACGGCTGGTGGCCGAGATCACGGGGCGGGGCTTTGCCGTCTCAACCGTCAAGCACGCGCATCACGGCGTCGATGTGGATCAGCCGGGCACGGACAGTCATCGTCACCGCGTTGCTGGCGCCAGCGAGGTGTTGCTTGCGTCGGGGCAGCGCGTCGCCTTGATGCAGGAGCTGCGCGGCGCACCCGAGCCGCCATTGGGCGAACTGCTGGCGCGGCTTTCACCGGTTGATCTGGTGCTGGTTGAAGGCTTCAAGCGGGAAGGCCACCCAAAGATCGAGGCGTTTCGCGCCGAGGCGGGAAATCCTCTGATTGCGATTGAAAACGAAACTATTCGTGCCGTTGCCAGCGACACGGCGCTGGAACTGGATCGTCCGGTTTTCGACCTGAACGACACAGTCAGGATCGCGGACTTCATATTGGATGAGGTCGGTTTGTGACCCCGTTCCAGACCTTTGCCATGGTGGACTGGTCTGGTGGAAATGACACCGGACCAACGCCGCGCAAAGACGCGATCTGGGTCTGTATTGTGCGTGAAGGGCAGGCACAGGAACCTGAATACCTACGCAACCGGGCGCTTGCCGAGGCGTGGCTGGATGCCCTGATCCGCACCGAACTAAAGGCAGGTCGCCGCCTGTTTCTGGGGTTCGATTTCCCTTTTGGATACCCGAAGGGCTTTGCCCGCGCGATCACCGGAACGGATGACCCCTTGACCTTGTGGGACTGGTTCGAACAACATGTCGAGGACGGTCCGAAAACGAACAATCGTTTTGACTTGGCAGGCCGGATCAATCGACAATTCGGAGGAAGAGGCCCATTTTGGATGAATGGCCTCGGGCGTGACATTGATGGTTTGCCGCGAACCAAGACGGGCTATTCCAATCCGTTTTCCGACCGTCGTGCGGTTGAAGCCTTGGCAAAAGGCAGTTTCACCTGCTGGCAGATGGCGGGTGCAGGCGCGGTCGGTGGGCAGGTGATGATGGGGCTTCCAGTTCTGAGCAGGCTCCGCCATCGCTTTGCCGGACAAGTCGCGGTCTGGCCGTTCGAGTCGTTGGATAGACCCATCGCCTTTGTGGAAATCTGGCCGTCGCTCACCTTGGGTGCGCCACCGGACGGGCGGATCAAGGATGCTTGGCAGGTCGAACTGATCGCCTTGACTCTGTCGCGTTTGACAGAGCAGGAGTTGAAAGCGCAATTAGATGTTTCAGCGGCAGAGGAAGGCTGGATATTGGGTGTGACTCAGAAAAAGCCGAACATAGTCCCGCCACCATTGCGCAACGATTGTTTTGCGCTGCCAGCGGGTGTGGAGTGGACGCCGGTTGATGACGCCTTGGCCTGTTTGCGCGACAGGTTGCATCCGATTACCTCGGTCGAGGTGGTCGCGCTGAACAAGGCGAGTGGGCGCATTCTGGCAGAGGATGTGATAGCCCAACGTTCCAACCCGCCGCAGCCGAATACAGCCGTGGATGGGTTTGGGTTCGCTGGTCCGGTTTCAGATGGGCCACAGGTCCTGCCGCTGGTCGATGGGCGTGCAGCAGCCGGTATCCCGTTCGACGGTGATGTTCCCGAGGGTCAGGCAGTGCGCGTTCTGACGGGTGCCGCGCTGCCTGACGGGGTGGATACGGTTATTCTGGAAGAGGATGTCACAGTTAAAGACGGGCATATCGCATTCCACGGCCCGCTGAAAAAGGGGGCAAATACCAGGCAAGCGGGCGAGGATGTGGCCGCAGGCGATCTGGCCCTGCCTACAGGGCGCCGATTGACACCGGCTGATCTTGCGCTGCTCACCGCTTTGGGCATTGCCGAGGTGAAGGTGCGCAAACCGCTGCGTGTCGCCGTGGTATCGACCGGTGATGAACTGGTCGACGCCGGAGAACGCGCCGGACCGGGACAGATATTCGACGCCAACCGCCCGATGCTGTTGTCTCTGGTCGAAAGGCTGGGGTTTGTACCAGTGGATATGGGGCGTGTTTCAGATGATCGGGACGCCCTGCGGGAACGGCTGGATCAGGCTGCGGAACAGGCAGATGTGATACTGACGAGTGGTGGCGCTTCTGCTGGTGACGAAGACCACGTATCTGCCTTGCTGCGCCAGGCGGGGGCGATGCAACACTGGCGGATCGCCTTGAAACCCGGTCGCCCTCTGGCTTTGGGGTTGTGGTCCGGAACTCCGGTCTTTGGACTGCCCGGCAATCCCGTTGCCGCCTTGGTCTGCACCCTAATCTTTGCGCGACCGGCGCTGGGCCTGATGTCTGGCGAAGGCTGGATCGAGCCGCAAGGGTTCGAAGTGCCCGCTGCCTTTGAAAAACGCAAGAAACCGGGCCGCCGCGAATACCTGCGCGCGCGCATACGGGATGGCCGGGTTGAAGTCTTCAAGTCAGAAGGGTCGGGCCGGATCAGCGGGCTCAGCTGGGCCGAAGGGCTGGTCGAAATAGAAGATGGTGCCCGGCATATCCAACCCGGTGATATGGTTCGGTTTATCCCGTATGGCAGTTTTGGGTTGTGAAAATAACGGTCTCACGCGGTTTTTCTGATGCGGAACGCACACTGGTGGCGACCCTGTTCTGGCAGGCATTTTCGGCGAAACTGAACAAAGTCATGGGTCCGGATGAGAAGGGGCTGGCTTTTTTCGAAACTTCGTTGAACCCGGATTTCGCGCTTGTTGCACGGGACAAGGAAGACCGGATTTTGGGGCTTGCAGGTTTCAAGACACGCGATGGTGCATTGGCCGGAGGCGGAATGTCAGACCTAGCAAAGGTCTATGGCTGGCTTGGGGCCATTTGGCGCGCCCTCATCCTCAGCATTTTGGAGCGCGAACTGAAACCCGGCGTGTTTCAGATGGATGGCATATTTGTGGCCGCGGGCTCGCGTGGCAAAGGGGTTGGTACTGCCTTGCTGGGTGCCGTTAAGTGTGAAGCGCGGAAACAAAACATGTCAGTGGTTCAGCTTGACGTTATCGACACAAACCCCCGCGCCCGCGCTTTATATGAGCGCGAAGGATTTCGGGCTGTGGGTGAAGAAAAAACTGGGCCTTTAAGTTATGTGTTTGGTTTCAGCAGCGCGACCAAGATGTCTTGGATCGTTTTGCCTGATTAATCAAACGTCCCGGCTACGCGCCCCAGCAACATGAACGCCCGCGCGGTGCGGGTCTCACCCAACGCGCTCAGTTCTGCATCGCTTGCGGTGGGCTCGAACTCGGCCATCATCTTGTCGAAGCGGCGAAGAAAATGGTGGGCGGCGTCGCGAAAAATGGGATCCTGTTTCATCCGCGCAGCTGTCAGCGCCAGCGAGGACCGGTCGCGTACACCCCCCAGCGAGGCGACAGCGCGACCCCGCGCGCCCTGCGCGAACTGACGCCAGATTTCGGGCCGGGCCATGTCAGGGCGCAGGTCGTCCATATAGATGCCTTCCTGGCTGAGCAGTGTAAGAACATCCTGCGAGGCTTGCACGATCTGCGCCGTCTTGCGGTCTTTCAGCGCCACGCGCAGGGCATTGAACCCTTCGGTGTCATTCTGAGTTTCCGGGAAGTTCAAGGCGCGGATAAAGATATCGGTGCTCAGCGGTGGCGCAATTTCTTCCGCAGATGTGCCCAGTTCAAGCGAGGTTTGAGCACCCGCAACGAGTGGTTTTGCAGGGGCGTAAGGGGGCGTTGTGCGCTTGGTCGAAAATGTTGCCAGCGCGCTTTCGGTTTTTCGCGTCGCGGCTGCGATCTCATCCAGTTTCTTTGCTACCGTAGGTTCGTAGGTGCTGGATGCGCGCTGCTGCTGCGCCACATAAGCCTGACGGATCGCATCAATCGCAGTTTGCAGCCGCGCGCTTTCCTCGCGCATCACGCGGCTGGCACGCATGGCAGTGGCCGCGACCCAGATCATCGCCACAGGCATGAAAACGGCCAGAAAGGTGACAACAAAACCACCGCTCTGCGCCTTATCTGGCAACACCAGAAAAACAACCGACACCACCAGCCAAATCAGGCTGAGCACCAGTGCGGCAATCTCAATCTCGGTGACAGACGGTGCCTTTGGGCGGTCATAGATGCCCAGCGAAGTCGGTCTTTCAGTTTCCGGGTCAGGTTTGGGCCCCGACATTACATGCGCTCCGGTCAGGCGTACTTGATACTCAGAATTTCATAAGAGCGCACGCCGCCAGGGGTGCGCACCTCGACACTGTCACCTTCGTCCTTGCCGATCAGGGCGCGGGCGATGGGGGATTTGATATTCAAAAGGCCAGCTTCGATATTGGCTTCATATTCACCGACGATCTGCCACGTCTTTTCTTCGTCGGTATCCTCGTCAACCAATGTAACCTTTGCGCCAAACTTGATCGCGCCAGACAGTTTTGCAGGGTCAATTACATCCGCCAGTGACAGGATACCTTCCAGTTCCTTGATGCGACCTTCGATAAACCCCTGCTTTTCGCGGGCTGAATGATATTCGGCGTTTTCTTTCAGGTCGCCAAGTTCTCGCGCCGATGCGATGGCTTCGATGATCGCAGGGCGTTCGACGGATTTGAGGTTCTTCAGCTCAGCTGCGAGTGCGGCATTGCCCGCAGGCGTCATCGGGATCTTTTCCATACTCTCTACGTCCACGCATAAACTGACTCGCCCCGCCGCACAGAAGCGTCGGGGCGAGTCCTAGGTTGACGATTACCTGACCCAAATACCACGTGAATTGCAAGGGGTGTCAGCAGGTGCAGCGATCAATTTGCAACATTGCGCCGGCGGGATTGTTTCGGGTGTGGCCTATGGCGATGGTCCGGTTGCCCACCCTTGCACCATCGCTTTGAAGGCGTGCAGAGCCACAGCATCTCAATCATATTGAACCACTTCAAACTCGATGCCGTTGTCATCCCTGAAATAGAACCGACGCCCCGGTTCGTAATCGGCATGATTATGGGGTTCGAACCCGGCCTTGCGCACCTTGGCCTCGGTTGCATCGATATCTTCGACCAGAACACCAACATGATTCAGCCCGCCGACGATATCGTAGCTGCTTTCGACCAATGGTTTCGGCGCATCTGGTTTGTAAAGCGCAAGATAGGTGTGGGCCGATCCGACATGCACCGTGTATCCGCCTGATATTGCGGGTCCTTCCCACCGTGTTTTCCAGCCAAAGACCTGCTGCATCCAGGCGGCCGAGGCCTGTGGGTCGCTGACAGTGAAATTGGTATGTTCAAGCGTTGCCATCATGGGATCTCCTTTTTTGGCTTGTTTCGACTCACCGTAATTTCTAAACCTAACTTTAGGTCAAGGTATTTCTTCGAGGGCGACATGGCTGTTTCAGAAGGGTTGGCAATCGGGGCATTGGCCCGACGTACGGGGTTGGCCGTTTCGGCGATCCGGTATTACGAAGCACAGGGTTTGATCGCGCCCTGGCGCAATGCAGGTGGGCAGCGACGTTACCAGCGGGCAGATATCCGGCGGCTGAGCTTTGTCATGATCGCACAGCAGTTCGGCCTGACCTTGCCTGAAATTCGCGAGGTCTTGTCGGGCTTGCCGGGAAAGCGAACACCGACACCACAGGATTGGAAAGCCATAAGCGTGCGGTTGCGCACTCATCTGGATCAGCGAATCGATACCCTGATGCGATTGCGCGACAATCTGGACGGCTGCATCGGGTGTGGGTGCCTCAGCTTGCCGAAATGCAAGCTTTATAACCCCGATGACAGGGCAAAATCCCATGGTAGCGGTCCCAGATACCTGATGGGTGATGCACCAGAGGACTGATGTGTCGAATAGCGCCCTTGTTACGCCGTGTTTCGATTGACCAAAGTCTTACTGACCATGTAATCAGCCGTGAAACAAAATTGCGCAGATCCTGCAGTGACAGCGCCAATTCGGAAAGTAAGCTAGGGAGCCCGCGATGGCCGAGATTGAACGCGAAGCAATGGAATATGACGTGGTGATCGTAGGCGCAGGTCCTGCGGGCCTGTCGGCGGCCATTCGTCTGAAACAGCTGGATGCGGATCTGAACGTTGTCGTTCTGGAAAAGGGCTCGGAAGTGGGCGCTCATATCCTGTCTGGCGCAGTGCTCGATCCCTGCGGGCTGGATGCTTTGATCCCGGATTGGAAGGCTAAGGGTGCTCCGCTGAACGTGCCGGTGCATGAAGACAATTTCTACATGCTGGGCGAGGCAGGTAAAATCCGCATCCCCAACTTCCCGATGCCGCCGCTGATGAACAACCATGGCAACTACATCGTTTCGATGGGCAATGTCTGCCGCTGGATGGCCGAGCAGGCTGAGGAACTGGGCGTGGAAATCTTCCCCGGCATGGCCTGTTCCGAACTGGTTTACGGCGATAACGGTGAAGTCAAAGGCGTAGTGGCCGGTGTCTTTGGTCTGGAAGCGGACGGCTCTTATGGCCCCAATACTGAGCCTGGCATGGAACTGCACGGCAAATACGTCTTCCTGTCGGAAGGTGTGCGCGGCTCACTGTCCAAGGAAGTCATCGCCAAGTATGACCTGTCTGCCGGCAAAGAGCCGCAGAAATACGGCGTCGGCATGAAAGAGATCTGGGAGATCGATCCGGCAAAGCACAAGGAAGGTACGGTCACGCACACAATGGGCTGGCCTCTGGGCGGCAACGCAGGCGGCGGGTCGTTCATCTATCATCTTGAAAACAATCAGGTCTATGTCGGCTTTGTGGTTCACCTGAACTACAAGAACCCGCACCTGTACCCCTACATGGAATTCCAGCGCTTCAAGCATCACCCGATGGTGGCCGAGCTGCTGAAAGGCGGCAAGCGCGTGGCTTACGGTGCCCGTGCGATCACCGAAGGCGGCCTTCAGTCGATGCCCAAGCTGGTGGCACCGGGCGTGGCGCTGCTGGGCTGTTCTGCAGGCATGGTCAACGTGCCGCGCATCAAGGGCAACCACAACGCGATGCTGTCGGGTAAGGCCGCGGCAGAGGCTGCTTATGACGCGATCAAGGCTGACCGTTCAGGCGATGAGTTGACCGCTTACGAGGCCGATGTCCGCAATGGCGCAATTGGCAAGGACCTGAAGAAGGTGCGCAACGTCAAGCCGATGTGGTCCAAGTGGGGCATGATCCCTTCGCTGGTGCTGGGTGGTCTGGACATGTGGACCAACACATTGGGCTTTTCGCTCTTTGGTACGCTGGGACATGGCAAGAACGATGCCCAGTCGACCGAGGAAGCCAGCAAGCACAAGCCGATCGATTATCCCAAGCCCGACGGCACGCTGTCCTTTGACCGTCTGACCAACGTGTCCTTTGCGGCAACCAATCACGAGGAAAGCCAGCCCTGCCACCTGCGCCTGACGGACCCGGATATCCCGGTCAAGGTCAACCTGCCCAAGTTCGACGAACCGGCGCAGCGCTATTGCCCGGCAGGCGTGTACGAAATGGTCGAGGATGACAACGGTCCGCGATTCGTCATCAACTTCCAGAACTGCGTTCACTGCAAAACCTGCGACATCAAGGATCCAAGCCAGAATATCACCTGGACCACGCCGCAGGGTGGCGACGGACCAAACTATCCGAACATGTAAGCAAAAAACCGGCAATGGCAGGGTCGTGAAGGCTCTGCCATTGCCTCTTGCCGACCGAAGCCCTAGCTTAACCGTCAGTCAACGATAGTAAGGCAGGATTTCGGTGGTTTCCCTGGTTCGTCGCGCGGCATTGTCCGTGCTGCTCATGTCGTCGGTCGCAGTTCCGGCCTATTCGGATTCGGGTGCCGGTTCATATCTGGCCGGGCGTCAGGCGATCTACGAAAGCGACTATTCTGCGGCGGAAAGATACTACGCCCAGGCTCTCAGGTTTGATCCGGAAAACGCGCTGCTCTTGGAAAGCGTTGTTGTCGCCCGCCTTGCGCTGGGGGAAATTGCCCGTGCTTTGCCCGTTGCAAAGCAGATCGAGGAAGCCAACCTTCCCAGTCAGGCCGCGCGCATGGCGATTTCGGCCAATTTGATTGCTGACGGCAAGTTTGACGAACTTCTGGCGCGTGACCCTGAAACGCAGGGGATCGGTCCTTTAGTTGATGGACTGATGATCGCATGGGCCCATCTGGGGCAAGGTGAAATGACAAAGGCCATGGAGCAGTTCGATGCCGTGGCCACGCAGGAAGGCCTCAGGGAATTTGCGCTGTATCACAAAGCCATGGCATTGGCCTCTATCGGCGATTTCGAAGGTGCCGAGGTGATATTTGCGGATAATAACGACGCGGTTGCGCGGTTCTCGCGTCGGGCCGCGCTGGCCCGTACAGAGGTGCTGTCACAGCTGGATCGCAACGAAGACGCCATTCGATTTCTGGACGATGTGTTTGTTTCCGGTAGCGATCCGACCATTGAAGCCTATACCGGCCAATTGACCGCGGGCGAGACGCTTCCGTTCACCCATGCGGGCTCTGCGCTGGATGGCATGGCGGAAATATTCTTTACCGTTGGTGCCGCATTGAACAGCGAGGCTTCGGCTGACTACGTCCTGCTTTACGCGCGACTGGCGAGCTTTCTGCGCCCTGACCACGTGGACGCCATTCTGCTGAGCGCGGAATTGCTGGACAAGCTGCAACAGTATGATCTGGCTGTTGCCGCCTATCGTATGGTCCCGGCAGGCAGCAATGACCACCATGCCGCAGAACTTGGACGGGCCGAAATCCTGGATAAATCCGGAAAAACCGATGCGGCCATCGAAGTTCTGCAAAACCTGGCGCTGCAAAACCCTGATTTGCCCAGCGTGCATGTTTCTCTGGCAGATCTTCAGCGTCGTCAGGAAAACTATGCGGCTGCGGTTGCCTCTTATGACACTGCGATTGCTTTGACGGACAGTCAGGCAGGTGGGAATTGGTTCCTGCACTACGCGCGCGGCATAAGCCACGAGCGGCTGAAGCAATGGGATCAGGCTGAAACCGATTTCCGCCGGGCGCTGGAGTTGAATCCGGATCAGCCGCAGGTGCTGAACTACTTGGGCTATTCTTTGGTAGAACGGAAAGAAAAGCTGGATGAAGCGCTGGACATGATCCAACGCGCGGTCGAAGCCCGCCCGGATAGCGGCTACATCGTGGACAGTCTGGGTTGGGTTCTGTTCCGTCTGGGTCGTTACGAAGAAGCGGTCGAGCATATGGAGCGCGCGGTCGAGCTGATGCCTGTTGATCCGGTCGTCAATGATCATCTGGGGGATGTCTATTGGGCTGTTGGACGTGCGCGCGAGGCCGAGTTCCAATGGAAGCGGGCGCTGTCCTTTGTTGACCCCGAAGACACAGATGGCGAGGCTGACCCAGATCGCATTCGACGCAAGATCGAGGTCGGACTAAGTGCCGTTCTGGCCGAAGAAGGTGCGGAACCTTTGAAAGTCGCAAATGGAAATTAAGGCGTTTGCGCCCGCCAAGATCAACCTGACCCTGCATGTGACCGGACGTCGTAAGGACGGTTATCACCTGTTGGATTCGTTAGTGGTTTTTGCTGATCTCGGCGATCAGTTGACATTCACACCCGGCCCCGAGCTGACTATGGACGTGAGTGGGGAGTTTGCCGAAGGCGTGCCCATGGACAGCCGTAACCTGGTCTGGAAAGCGGCCGAAGGTGTCGGTTGGACCGGGCATATCGACCTAACCAAATCTCTGCCCCACGGAGCAGGTATTGGGGGTGGGTCATCGGATGCGGCCGCCACGCTGAATATGCTGGGCGGTCTGGGCCGTGACATCCCGCCTGACCTGCCGTTGTCACTGGGGGCAGATGTGCCCGTTTGTCTCGAAAACCGGGCGATCAGAATGCAAGGCATTGGCGATCGTTTGGCGGCGGTAAACCTTCCGAACCTACCCGCCCTGTTGGTCAACCCGAATGTGCCGGTGCCGACAGGAGCCGTTTTCAACGCGCTGGCGTCCCGAGACAATCCGCCGATGCCTGAGCTGGTCCCTGATTTTGAAGACGCTGAAGCCTGTGCCCTGTGGTTGCGTGGTCAACGCAATGACTTGCAGGTACCTGCCATGGTCGTTGCACGTGAGATCGAGCAGGTTCTGGACGAGTTGAACATGACCAGTCGTGTCCTTGTGACGCGTATGTCGGGGTCAGGATCAACCTGTTTTGCCCTATATCCCACAATGAAAGACGCGCATTTCGCGGCCTATGAGATCGGTGCGGCGCATCCTGACTGGTGGTGCCGTGCGACGCAGCTTAACTAAGGCGCGAGACCACGTAATCGGCCAGTTCGCGCAGCAGGCTGCGAATTTCATGATCGGGCAGAACATCCAAAGATGCCTTTGCCTTATTCGCCCAGCCCAAAGCGTCCTGCCGGGTTTTTTCCAGCGTTGCGTATTTGTCCATCAAACCCAGCGCATGATCCAGATCACCGTCCTGTTGGCGGCCTTTTTCGATCGTACGCTCCCAGAAAGCGCGTTCTTCGGGCGTGGCCTGTGCAACAGCCTTGATGACAGGCAGGGTCAGCTTTCGTTCGCGGAAATCATCGCCCACATTCTTGCCGGTTGTCTTGCTGTCCCCTTGATAATCCAGCAGGTCGTCTGCAATCTGGAATGCGATCCCCAATGCGTCACCATAATCGAACAGGGCCTTGATCTGTTCTTCCGATGCACCGGCGATCACGCCGCCCACCTCGGTCGCAGCTGAAAACAAAGCTGCCGTCTTGCCGCGCACGACCTGTAGGTAAACGCTTTCATCTGTCCGCAGGTCGGTTGCTGCGGTCATTTGCAGCACCTCGCCTTCGGCGATGGTTGCTGAGGCATTGGCCAAGATATCCAGAACCCGCAGCGAACCCGTTTCGACCATCAATTGGAAGCTGCGAGAAAACAGGTAATCACCGACCAGCACACTGGATTTATTGTCCCAAAGTAGATTTGCGGTCGGGCGTCCGCGCCGCTGCGCGCTCTCATCCACAACGTCGTCGTGCAGAAGGGTAGCGGTATGGATGAACTCGACCGTGGCAGCAAGGCGTACATGGTGCTCGCCCGAATAGCCAAAGAGCCGCGCCGCTGCCAATGTCAGCATCGGCCGCAGGCGCTTTCCGCCCGCCTCGACCAGATGCTGGGTCACTTCGGGGATACGTGGGGCATGGTCCGACGCCATCCGGGTGCGGATCAACGTATTCACAGCCTCCATTTCACCCGCCAATATATCAGCGAGGCGCTCATGCGGTTTTGAGATCATGCCGACGGTCATCATTCTCCTGATACAAGGCTCGACTTCCGCCCCGCCTTGCCCTTACATCCATCCCCATGAAAGAACTATTGCGCAGTACCGATCCGACGATCCTGGCCTTTGCATCCGCTCTCCTTGAAGGCGAGGATATAGACTGCTTTCAGATGGACGTAAATATGAGCATCCTCGAAGGTGGGATCGGAATCTTTCCCCGCCGACTGATGGTTCGCGCCGAAGACCTGACCCGTGCCGAACGTGTGATGCGCGACAATGAAATTCCGCTGGGCCGATGACCCGGTTTTCCGATAGTGAACTCAGCTGCAATGATTTCTTGGGGGGCAGGGTTCGATTGCTGCAACCTCGGTCGGGTTATCGTGCCGGGGTCGACCCGGTATTGCTTGCCGCATCCGTTCCGGCCAGCGCAGGTCAGTCCGTGTTGGAACTGGGGTGCGGCGCAGGGGCTGCCATTCTTTGCTTGTCCTCCCGAGTGCCCGGTCTGCACCTGACAGGTATCGAGCTACAGCCTTCCTATGCGGAATTGGCCCGCAGAAATGCGGAAATCAACCGGATAGAGCTGGAAGTTGTCCAAGCTGATCTGACCGCTTTGCCTGAGGCGTTTCGGCAGCGCCAGTTCGATCACGTAATTGCGAATCCGCCCTATTATCGGGCGGGGGCGCATAGCCCTGCAAAGGATGCGGGACGAAGTGTGGCCCTGGGCGAAGACACCCAGTTGGCCGACTGGATTGCAGTGGCTGCCAAACGCCTTGCGCCAAAAGGGTACCTGCACATGATCCAGAAAGCCGATCGACTGCCCGACATGCTGGCAGCGTGCCAGGGGTTGCTGGGATCGGTAGAGTTGTTGCCGCTAAGCCCACGGACAGGGCGAGAGGCTGAGCTGATCATTCTGCGCGCCCGCAAAGGAGGGCGTGCGGCATTTCGCCTCCACCCACCTTTGATTGTGCACGCGGGTGAACGTCACGAAAAAGACGGCGAAAGCTATACGGATGCAGTTTCGGCCGTGCTCCGGAAGGCCGCTGCCCTGCCCGGGTTTTGACGACGACCGGCAATGTCCAGCCGATTTTGTCGGATTTGTTTCAGATTCTGTGCGTCTGCAGCGTGACAGGGTGGAAACGATGTGATCAACTTCTTACGTGACATTCAGACACGTATAAAAGGAGGATCGCAATGAGCGTGAGCGCACATCTGACAGAACTGAAGAAAAAGCACGAATCTCTCGGTCTAGAAGTAGAACAAGCCCAACGCTCGCCAGGCATCGATGATCTCCACATAGCCCAGCTGAAGAAACAGAAGCTCAAGCTGAAGGAAGAGATCGAGCGACTGTCTGCTTAAGATTTCAAACTGGAACGGGCCGCGATCAAGGCCCCGCCGGTAATCAGAAAGGCCGCGATCGCCAGCCCCCAGGATGGGGCAGCGATCCCGGCCATCACCAAAGCAAGTGTCGACAAAAGCGGGGCCGCATAAGATGAGGTTCCGAGCATTTGAATATCACCCTGCTTTACCCCGATATCCCATACATAAAAGGCCAGTCCAACGGGCCCGAGGCCAAGTGCCAATACCGATAACCACCCCAGTGTCGTGTCGGGCAGCACGGTGTCTTCTATGGCCAGATGCAGCAGACCCGAAGCCATCGCAGCCATCAGACAAAAGACCGCAACCGAACTGGTCGGTGTACCCCCCAATTTGCGCGACAAAACCGAATAGCCTGACCATGTCAGGGCGCAAAGCAGGGCCAATGCATATCCCGGCAGGTGTTGTGCCTGAAAACCGGCGCTCCCGCCTCCGGTGATGATCAAAGCAGCCCCAACAAAGCCAAGGCATGCCCCGATCAAGTGACCAGTGCGAAGCTGCTCGCCCGGCAGCAGGCCGGAAAACAGAACGATAAGAAGGGGCCAGAGATAGGCAATCAACCCGGCCTCGGCCGCGGGGGCCATACGCAGGGCTGAAAAATACAATGCGTGATACCCGAACAGACCCAATGAACCGAACAGGTAGGTCGTCCAGGGGACCTGTTTCAACCCGCTAAACCCACCGGTTGCGGCTGTCCAAATCAACCCAAGTGCCCCACCAATCGAAAAGCAGATCGTGTTCAACAGCAATGGCGGTGTGGGTGCAGAGCCGACGGTCAAAAGCGCCAGCAAAGCCCATAATAGTACGGCCCCAAAGCCGATGGCTGTTGCGCGCGTTTTGGTCATGATCCGGAAACCTCTTCGATCGGAATAATGTCGAATTCATCCGAAATATGCGCGGTCTTTTCAATCTCGGTCAGGAACCAATCCCGAAATGCTGAGATCTGAGGACGTTTTTCGGCCCCCGGAAGGCACAGGAACCGGAACCGGCCCTGCGTTTCCAGCGCGACCTTGAAGGGGGCAACCAGCCGACCCTCGGTCAAGTCCTTGAGGATCATGGCGCGCCGTCCAAGGGCGACACCAACGCCGGCGACAGCGGCGTCAATCGCGTGATCTGCGTTGGAAAAATGCGCCCCATGAGTGGGGATAAAATCGATACCCACAGCGCGGAACCAGGCAGGCCAGTCGCAGGGCGGGGTCAGAAAATTGATCGAATCGTCGTGGATCAACGGTGCGTCGCGCAGGCTGTCTGGCGTGGTGAATTGCTCCGCTAGCTCCGGGGTCATGACCGGGGTCAGCCACTCTTTTCTTACAGGTACGGAATACAGCCCCTCATCGGCGGAATTGCCAAATCGGATGGCAACATCCACATCATCTCGCTCCAGATCCATGTTGCGCAATGTGGCCGAGAATTTCAGGTCGATTTCCGGATGTGCACGGGCGAATTCGTAAAGGCGAGGTGCGAGCCACTTTGCAGTCAGTGCCGGACCTGCGGTGACGGTCAATCCGGTGTCATCCTCCTGCCTGCGTACAGCACGCCACGCGCTTTGCAATGTGGCAAAGCCCTCTGCCGCGCCGGGGGCCAGGGCGCGGCCCGCATCAGTCAGTTCCACAGCACGGTTCAGACGGCGGAACAGAGGGCGACCCAGATGCTCCTCAAGCGATTTGATCTGAAAGGACAGGGCCGCTGGCGTCACGTGCAGCTCTTCCGCCGCTTTCGCGAAGGACATGTGCCGGGCCGCGGCATCAAAAGCTCGAAGCGCGGTAAGTGGGGGCAGATAATCACTCATGGTCGAGAAATTCTTAACTGAAGGTTCAGGAAACTTCGTTTGTCATGATCATAGGTGACCTTCATATTCACATCAGGTCAAGCAAAACTGAATTGAAAGGCGGCTACCATGATCGAGATGACAACAAATCCCGCCGCCCAAGTGGCGATCCTGCGCGCGCATGAAGAGCGTGGCAAGGTGGTCCGGCAGTTGTGGAATTGGGTATTGGGTTCCCGCTGATCGCAGCGCGCGCGATCTTACGGGATAAGGATGGGCCGGCCCTAATGGACCGGCCCGTTTTCACAATTCTGATTGCAGATCAGACGAAGAACTGGGCGCCGTTGGCCGAGATGGTCGAGCCGTTGATGAACTGAGATTCGTCCGAGGCCAGGAAGGTCACGCAGCGTGCAATCTCTTCTGGTTCGCCCAGACGACCGGCGGGGATCTGGCCAATAATCGATTCGCGTACCTTTTCGGGCACCGCCATCACCATCTCGGTTGCAATATAACCGGGGCAGATCGCGTTGGCCGTGATGCCTGCCCGCGCGCCTTCCTGCGCCAGAGATTTAACGATGCCCAGATCGCCCGCCTTGGTCGCAGCATAGTTCACCTGAGCGAACTGACCTTTCTGGCCGTTGATCGAGCTGATGACGATGACACGGCCAAATTTGCGCTCGCGCATGCCGGGCCAGACAGGGTGCACAGTGTTGAACACGCCGGTCAGGTTGGTGTCGATCACGTCTTTCCACTGATCGGGTGTCATTTTGTGGAAAGGTGCATCACGGGTGATGCCTGCGTTGGCGACAACGATGTCGATGGGGCCAACCTCGGCCTCGACCTTTTCGATGCCCGCTTTGGATTCGTCATAATCGGCGACGTTCCACTTGTAGGTCTTGATGCCGGTTTCTTCGGTGAATTTCGCGGCGGCTTCGTCATTCCCTGCATAGGTGGCCGCAACGTTGTATCCTTCGGCTTTGAGCGCCTTGGAAATTGCTGCGCCAATGCCGCGGGAACCGCCGGTAACGAGTGCTGTACGTGCCATTTAGGACTCCTCCAATTTTAGTCGTCTTGGTAATGCTGTTACTTTGAGAGATGTTTGTGCGCAATATTGTTTCGTCGTTAAGGTGTTTATTTCGGATGGCAATATCGTCGCATCTAAGGGGTACGACCCCAGTGTAACAAAAAAGGGCGTCCCATGGACGCCCTTTTCTATTTGGCTATTGGCGCACTTAGTCGCGCTCCACACACAGGGCGACACCCATGCCACCGCCGATGCACAAGGTGGCCAGACCTTTCTTTGCGTCGCGGCGCTTCATTTCGAACAGCAGCGTGTTCAGAACGCGGCAACCTGATGCGCCGATTGGGTGGCCGATGGCAATTGCGCCGCCGTTCACGTTCACAATCGACGGGTCCCAGCCCATGTCTTTGTTCACTGCGCAGGCCTGCGCGGCAAAGGCTTCGTTGGCTTCAACCAGGTCCAGATCGTCGACGGACCAACCTGCTTTTTCCAATGCCTTGCGCGATGCGTAGATCGGGCCAACGCCCATGATCGACGGGTCCAGCCCGGCAGTTGCGTAGGACGCGATGCGCGCCAAAGGTTCGATTCCGCGCTTCTCTGCGTTTTGAGCTGACATCAGCAGGGTTGCGGCCGCGCCGTCGTTCAGGCCCGAAGCGTTTGCAGCAGTGACCGATCCGTCCTTGGTAAAGGCGGGGCGCAGCTTTGCCATGGCTTCCATTGTAGCGCCGTGGCGGATGTATTCGTCCTTGTCCATCACGATGTCACCCTTGCGGGTCTTGATGGTGAAGGGCACGATTTCGTCGACAAACTTGCCAGCTTTTTGCGCCGCCTCGGCCTTGTTCTGCGAAGCGACAGCGAATTCATCCTGCATGTCGCGGCTGATCTGCCATTTCTCGGCAACATTTTCCGCCGTCTGACCCATGTGATAGCCGTTGAAGGCATCCCACAGACCATCGCGGATCATGGTGTCGATATATTTCATATCGCCCATCTTGTGACCGGCGCGCAGGGCAGCTGCGTGGGGCGACAGGGTCATGTTCTCTTGGCCACCAGCGGCGACGATGTCGGCATCACCGAGTTGGATATGCTGAGCGCCCAATGCGACCGCACGCAGGCCCGAGCCGCAAACCTGGTTGATGCCCCAGGCGGCACTTTCCAGCGGGAAACCGGCGTTGATATGCGCCTGCCGAGCCGGGTTCTGCCCCTGAGCCGCAGTCAGCACCTGACCCAAGATGGTTTCGCTGACTTCGCCTTTTTCAATCCCGGCGCGCTCAACAACTGCTTCCAGGACGGCCGCGCCCAGATCATGTGCGGGGGTGTTCGCAAACGAACCACTAAAGCTGCCGACACCTGTTCGTGCGGCGGATGCGATTACTACGTTGGTCATATGATCAGTCCTTTACCGTCATTGTCTGGCGGAATGTCTGACGGCGCAGGCCGAGAGTTTCCCTCTCGAAACAAGAGCGCCCCGTTATCCCCCGCTCAAGTACTTCTGCAATAGCGTAATGCTGCACTTGCAGCAACGGGCAGCTTGTCTCAGCTTGGGAAATGGCGGAAAAATGTCGATCACCCACGGGTCAACTTGCTGTTTTTGAAATTTTTTCCTGTTTCCACTGGGGCGAAACACTGGGCGCGCCAAACAAAAAGCCCTGCATGCAATCCACGCCAAATTCAAGCAAAAATGCCGCATCCTTCTGAGTTTCGACCGATTCGGCAGTGACCAGAATTTCAAACTCACGCGCTACGGCAATCAGGGCCCGCACCAAAGCCTGGTTGTCGGGGCTGTTGCTGATGCCCCTGATAAACTGACCGTCGATCTTGGCGGCGTCGAACAGAAACTCGCGAAAGTGGCGGAAACTGAAGTTGCTGGCACCAAAGTCGTCCAGCGCAAAGGCGATGCCGCGATCCTGTAGGCGGTCCATGAAGTCGACCACCAATTCCGGCACCTGCATAGCAGAACTTTCGGAGATTTCTAGGATCAGCCGTTCGCCCAGTTGCGGATCCCGTTTCAGAAACCGGTCCAGTATACCGGACCAGTTGGAATAACCGATCGAGCGGGCGGACATGTTGATCGACAGGCGGATCTGGGGGTTGTTCACCAACGTGCGCAGACCAAGTTCCAACGCGACGCAGTCGAGATCACGTCCGATCGGAGTGTTTTCAACCTGTGGCATGAACTCGCGCGCGGGGATAACGCGCCCTGTTTCATCCAATACACGAATGAAGCCTTCGTAAAACGCGATGTCATGCGGCGGGTGCGCCTGAACAACCGGCTGAAAGGCCAACCGACATTGCTTGTGCTTCACAGCATCGGTTGCCATCTGAACCACCGAACGATCCCGTGTTGACACTGCTGCATTCAAAGGGGTGTCCAACCCTTCGGGAAGATTGGTGAGCTTTTTGTTTCCCATAGGCGCAGATTCCCGTGTGTCCGGAACAGGTGTTTTGACACAGTTTCGGGGCAAACAGATGAATCTGCGGTTAAAGCGTCAGATGAAGTTGCTTATTGCGGTTTTCAGCGCGCGGAGTGCCCGGCACGGGCCAGCGACGCCGCGGCTCCGAGAAGGGCTCCTGTCGCACCCAGAATCATCAGGACAAAACCCAATGCGATCAGAGTGCCAACAAAGCTGCCGAGCGCGGCAAGCATGGCCAGCAACAGGCCAAACAACCCCACGAAGGTTGAAATGGTTGCCAAACGTTTCATGCCGCCCCTCGCTCATCTATGCGCCACATTCAATCACTGATATGGCGTGCAAAGACCGGAGTTCAAGTCTAGCGGGGCCTGACGGCTGTATCAGGCCTGTTCTGCCTGTCCTTTGGGCAGGATCTTGTCGACCTGCTCAAAACCGGGCGTTCCCCGGTCCTCGGGATGGCGAGCCAGGTGCTTGGCTTTTATCTGTTCCGAGTTGTCGCGGCTGCCGTCGTGGCTGTACCCCGGAGGCGCGAAACAATAGGCCAGACGTTGCCGTAGTGTCAGGCCGGGCTGCGTGGCGTCGTGCCAGATGCCGACCCATTCGTGAAACGCAACGCGCAAAGGGTTGAAGGTGCCGATATTGTGAACCAGCCCGTAATCGACCCGATCGTTTTCCTGTTCAGGCACAAATGTCCCGAACATCTTGTCCCAGATGATGAAAACTCCGGCGTAATTGCAATCCAGATACCGTGCGTTCCGGCCGTGATGCGCGCGATGATGGCTGGGGGTATTCATGACCGCTTCGAACCATCGGGGCATCTTGCCGATGGCCTCGGTGTGAATCCAGAACTGATAGATCAGGTTCAATCCACCGACGAACAGAACCATGGCCGGATGGAAACCCAGCAGGATCAGCGGCGCGCGAACGACCATCATGAACGTAAAGGTATAGGTCCAAGTCTGCCGCAGAGCTGTGGTCAGATTGTAGTGCTGTGAACTGTGGTGGTTGACATGGCTGGCCCAGACCCAGCGAATGCGATGCCCAAAACGGTGTACCCAGTAATAGCGAAGATCATCCAGGACAAAGCACAGAATGATAATGGGAATTGACGTGCCCAGGTCCAAAGGAGTGATCTGCCACAGCCACATGAAAAACGCATAGGCAATAAAGCCCAGCAAAAAGCCCGACGCGATGTTCCCGGCCCCCATGATCAGCGAGGTTACAGCATCGCGCGTTTCATACCGCCCGCCTTTGCCTTTGACTGCGATCCACAGGAATTCTGCCAGAATAGCAGCGATGAAAAACGGGACGGCCCATTGCACCGCATCGGGAAAGCTTACCTGGTCTGTCATGCGGGCCTCATCAAGTGTTGCCAGTGCTGGCGTTCGGTCTGGTCAAGGTGAAGAGTCGCGCGCGGGGTGCTGAAGTCGTGAAACCGAACTTCGATGCCATTGGCGGTCTCAAACCAGTCGAAGTCCTGGAGATGCCGCGCTACTGTGTCGGCGCCGAAGGACCAGATCAACCCAGCCCCGTTCTGGGTTCTTACCAGCGCCGCGTGACCGTCATGGGCGATTGTCACGTCGATCACCGTGTCTTCAGGGAAATGCCGCAGCCACTGGCGTGGCGCCGTGTCTGGCGTCAGCACGTGCAACCGCGACTTGCCTGTCAGATGCAACAATACCGTAATCCCGGCTATGCCTCCAACGACCAACACCAATAGAATTTCCAGCGGCATTCCATCCTCCTGAGCGCAGAGTGCAAAGGAGGATGGAAACTGTCAAAGGTGGCGTGACGTCAGCTGTGTTGCAAAATCAAGGCTCTGATCGCAGCCATTCGAGAAGCAGGAATACTAGTCGGAGATCGCGTAGGTTACTGGATCTCCCTTTCCCTTCTTGCGTACATCTTTGGCGGTAGCAGCATCAGCGGCTATCCAGAAATCACCCGCCATCGCGGCAATTCCTTCAATTGATTTCATAAAAATATCCTCCGGGTTGAATGCCCGAAGGATATCGCGATTCACTGAACTCGCTGACTATAAGGCTATTTCCTCAGCTTTCTGCGCCAACAAGCGTCGACACGATCGCCTTCGCGCTGTCCGAATTCCATTCGGCGTCGCCGATCAACCGCGCGATTTCCTGACCTTCGGGATTCAGAATGACCGTGATGGGCAATGCGATGATACCGAATTCGCGCGCGGCAGCCGAGCTGAGGTCCTGGTGACGCGGCAGGTTGGATATGCCATTTTCTTCGAAGAACTTCTTGATCCCTGCTGGTGAGTTGCGGCCTGTGGCAAGGGTCAGAACCTGAAACTTGTCCCCCCCGAACTCGTCCTGCAACTCGGCGATCTGAGGCATTTCTTTGCGGCAGGGGGCGCACCAGGTGGCCCAGAAGTTCAGCAGAACATACTTGCCCTCATAATCGGCCAGCGTGCCGACACCCCCGTCATCTTCCAGCTGAAACTCGATCACTTTTGCCGGTTTGGGTTCTTCATGCAGGATAAGGCGCTTCAGACTGCCTTCCCGTAAGGGGCCCAGTGTCGCGGCATCGGTTGCCAAAGCGGCATTTGCACCTAGCGCAAGGGCCATATAAAGGGGGATCAAACGAAATAGGCGCATATCAACTCCGGGTTTTCTTACATGACCGATCAATCCTCGAACCAGATGTGGGGCGGCCGCTTTGCCGCCGGTCCAGACGCGATCATGGAGGCGATCAACGCCTCGATCGGGTTCGATCAGCGGATGGCAGCCCAGGACATCGAAGGCTCGCGCGCCCATGCGGCCATGTTGGCTGCTACAGGCGTCATAAGTGATAGTGATGCTGAAGCCATTCGGGAAGGGCTGCTCACCGTTTTGTCAGAAATCCAGAGCGGCACGTTTCAGTTTTCAACTGCGTTGGAAGACATACACATGAATGTCGAGGCGCGGCTGAAAGAGATCATCGGCGAGCCTGCTGGCCGTTTGCACACAGGGCGTTCGCGCAATGATCAGGTGGCGACGGATTTCAAACTGTGGGTCCGGGATCAGCTAGACGCGGCTGAAACTGGTCTGCTGGCTCTGATTCGCGCGCTTTTGGCACAGGCCGAAGCAGGCGCCGATTGGGTCATGCCCGGCTTCACCCACCTGCAAACTGCGCAACCCGTAACATGGGGCCACCACATGATGGCCTATGTCGAGATGTTCGGCCGCGACCTGAGCCGAGTCCGCGACGCCCGTGCCCGAATGAACGAATCCCCGTTGGGGGCCGCCGCACTGGCGGGTACATCTTTCCCCATTGATCGCCATATGACGGCGCAGGCGTTGGGCTTTGATCGCCCCGCCGCCAACTCGCTGGATGCCGTCAGCGACCGCGATTTCGCGCTGGAGTTCCTGTCGACCGCCTCGATCTGCGCTGTGCACCTGTCGCGCTTTGCCGAGGAGCTGGTGATTTGGTCGTCGGCCCAGTTCCGTTTCGTGTCCCTGTCCGACCGGTTTTCGACCGGCTCGTCGATCATGCCGCAGAAAAAGAACCCGGATGCAGCCGAACTGATCCGCGCCAAGGTTGGGCGTATCTATGGGGCCAATACCGCGCTGATGATGGTGATGAAGGGCCTGCCGCTGACCTATTCAAAGGACATGCAGGAGGACAAGGAACAGGTCTTTGATGCCGCCGACAACTGGATGCTGGCACTGGCTGCGATGGAAGGGATGGTCAAGGACATGACCGCCAACCGCGACAGCCTTGCCGCCGCCGCCGGCTCGGGTTTCTCGACCGCTACGGATCTGGCCGACTGGCTGGTGCGGGTGCTGGGCCTGCCGTTCCGGGATGCGCATCACGTCACCGGATCACTGGTGGCCATGGCCGAAGGCAAGGATTGTGATCTGCCCGACCTGACGCTGGATGATATGCAATCGGTCCATGGTGATATCTCGGATGATGTCTACTCTGTCCTTGGCGTCGACAATTCGGTAAACTCGCGGCAGTCCTACGGTGGTACCGCCCCCGATCAGGTGCGGGCCCAGATCGAACGATGGAAGGCAATGGTATGACAACCGCGCTACGTGCGATCCTGATTGCGGTTTCCGGTCTGGTGCTGGCCGGGTGCGGGGCTGATGGCGAGCCTGATCAACCAACTGCCCCTCAACCCACGGTCAGTGCCACCATTGGGGTTGGATCAAGCGGCGCGTATGTTGGCGGGGGTGTCGGCCTAAGCCGCGGACCGCTGGGCATTTATCTTGGATTCTGATCCTTTTGAATGTTGCGCCCATGGTCCCGGCACCTCATGTTGGGTCCACGTATCGATTACCTGTCACACAAAGAAATGGTATTGAAATGAGAGTTCTGGGATTGGTTTGTGCACTTGTTGTTTTGGCGGCTTGCGAGCCTTCGTCAGCGCGACGCCCGGAACCTGCGGCCGAACCAAAACAATCGGGCACCGGCATTTCTATCTCGGGCTATGGCCGAGTTGGTGTTTCAACGCAAAACTAAACCGGGACCAAGGATACAGAATCCATTGATCCGAAGTCCTTTTATGGTCTAAGCGCGCAAGCATGGATCACTTTTTGTACCGCGACGGCGCGCTTTACGCCGAGGATGTCCCCGTCTCCGAAATCGCAGCCGCGGTTGGAACACCGTTCTACGTCTATTCCACGGCTACATTGCTGCGGCATTTCAAGCTGTTCGATGACGCGTTGGACGGCACCGATCATCTGGTCTGCTACGCGATGAAGGCGGCCAGCAATCAGGCGATCCTTAAGACATTGGCCCAAGCAGGTGCGGGGATGGACGTGGTCTCGGGCGGAGAATATCTGCGGGCGAAGGCGGCTGGTGTTCCCGGTGACAAGATCGTGTTCTCAGGTGTGGGGAAAACAGCGGACGAGATACGCATGGCGCTGAGCGGCGGCATTCGCCAGTTCAATGTCGAATCCGAGCCCGAAATGGAAGTGATCAACGCCATTGCGCTTGAGCTTGGCGTGATCGCGCCGATTACCGTCAGGGTGAACCCGGATGTTGATGCCAGGACGCATGCCAAGATTGCCACGGGCAAGTCCGAGAACAAGTTTGGCATTCCGATTGCCCGCGCCTCGGAAGTTTATGCTCACGCCGCCGACCTGCCGGGGCTGGAGGTGATCGGCATCGACGTTCACATCGGCTCGCAACTGACCGAACTTGAACCGTATGAGTTGGCCTACACAAAGGTGGCCGAGCTGACCGAGCGCCTCCGCTCTGAAGGTCACAACATTAGGCGCCTCGACCTGGGCGGTGGTTTGGGCATTCCATACACCCGGTCGAACGACGCACCGCCCTTGCCGATTGAATATGGTGCGCTGGTCAAGAAAACACTGGGCCATCTGGGCTGTGAGATCGAGATTGAGCCGGGCCGCCTGATCGCGGGCAATGCCGGGATCATGGTCAGCAAGGTCATCTATGTGAAATCAGGTGAAGGTCGCGACTTTTTGATCCTTGATGGGGCGATGAATGACCTGATCCGTCCCGCAATGTACGAAGCGTACCACGATATCGTAGCGGTGCAGGAACCGGCGGCTGGCGTGGAACAGCAAGCCTATGACATCGTAGGCCCGGTCTGCGAATCCGGTGATACCTTTGCCAAGCAGCGCAATATGCCACCGTTGAAATCGGGTGATCTGGTCGCATTTCGCAGCGCGGGTGCATACGGTGCGGTGATGTCCAGCGAATACAATACCCGTCCGTTGATCCCTGAAGTTCTGGTGAATGGCGATCAATTTGCAGTCATTCGTGAACGGCCAAGCTTTGACGAAATCATAAACCGCGATACCATACCATCGTGGCTTTGACGCGATAACCGCGCGGGCCCGTCCCGGAGGCCCGTCTTGACCAACAGTACGAACCTGCCCATTCCGCGCCTGTCCCTGTGGCTAACCCATCTTGGCATGGTGGCTGAACAGGTGCTGCGCGCGTTCTGGCCTGCGTTCTCGATTGTTCTGGCTTTGCTCGCCGCTCTGATGCTGGGGCTGCAGGATCATCTGCCCGTTGAAATCGTCTGGGGTGCTGGTGCGCTCTCGTTGATCTCTTTTGGTGTAGCATCCGTCCGCGGTGTCACGAAATTCAAACTGCCGTCCCGCGCTGATGCGCTGGCGCGGCTGGATGAGGCTCTGCCCGGTCGACCTATTCAGGCTTTGCTGGATGATCAGGCAATCGGTACCAACGATGGGGACTCGGTTGCCTTGTGGCAGGCGCACAAAGCCCGCATGGCACAGCGTGCGGCCACTGCTGAGGCTGTGAAACCAGATCTTCGGCTTGCGTCGCGTGATCCGTATGCGCTGCGCTATGCCGCTCTGCTGGCATTTGTCGTGGCGCTGATCTTTGGTTCGTTGTGGCGCGTGGGTTCAGTGGCGGACATGGCGCCGGGTACAGCCGTCGCTGGACAGGGCCCAACTTGGGAAGGATGGGTGGAACCCCCCAGATACACAGGTTTGCCGACCTTATATCTTGCTGATCAGACGGGGGCGGCGCTTTCTGTTCCCAAGGGCAGTCGCATCACCTTGCGACTTTACGGTGAGGTCGGTGCACATAGTCTGACCGAAAGCAGTTCTGCCAGCGGAACCGAGGCGGCAACAGACCCGGAACAGGAGTTTGTCGCCGAACGCTCGGGTCAGTTGCGCATTGATGGTCCGGTGGGGCGGGACTGGTCGGTGCAGGTCATTGACGACGCGGCTCCGCAGATTGCAGTTTCCGGTACCGCCGAGTCTGAAGCGGGCGGGCAGATGAAGCTGCCATTTTCCGCCAGCGACGATTACGGAGTGGTTTCGGGCTTGGCCCGGATCGAGCTGGATTTGGCGGCGATTGACCGTCGGTACGGACTGGCGGCCGAGCCAGAGCCGCGCGAGGTGATCGAAATTGAATTACCCATGCCGATCACCGGTGATCGGGCAGATTTCACCGAAGACCTGATCGAGGACTTCTCGCAGCATCCGTGGGCGCATTTGCCGGTCAGGATTACCTTGATGGCAACGGATGCAGCGGAGCAGCAAACGTCTTCGGATTCCTATGAGACGGCTTTGCCAGCACGGCGCTTCTTTGATCCGCTGGCGGCAGCCGTGATTGAGCAAAGGCGCGATCTGCTTTGGTCGCGATCCAATGCGCCTCGTGTCTCGCAATTGCTGAGGGCTGTGTCGCACCGCCCTGAGGATCTGTTTCGTTCTGACACAGCCTATCTGCGTCTGCGGGTTGTTCTGAGGCGATTGGAAACTTTTCATCGATACGGGTTGAAACCCAAACAACAGGAAGAGATTGCACAAGCCCTGTGGGACCTTGCCGTGGTGATCGAGGACGGGACGCTGGCGGATGCATTGGAACGGATGCGCCGCGCGCAGGAACGTCTGACCGAGGCGATGAAGAACGGGGCCAACGATGAAGAAATAGCGGAGTTGATGCAGGAATTGCGCGAGGCGACGCAGGATTACCTTCAGCAACTACAACGTCTGGCACAGCAAGATGGAGAAGACGGCGAACGTCAGCCCGGCCAGAATAGTGAATCTTTGCAAATGACGCAGGATGACCTGCAGCGCATGATGGACCGTATTCAGGAACTGATGGAACAAGGTCGCATGGCCGAAGCCCAGCAGGCGCTGGAAGAATTCCAGCAGATGATGGAGAACATGCGTGTAACTCAGGGTCAGGGCCAAGGGCAGCAATCCGAAGGCCAGCAGGCCATGGAAGGTCTTGCCGAAACCCTGCGCGAACAGCAGGGTCTTAGCGATCAGGCCTTTCGTGATTTGCAGGAACAATTCAACCCCGGCGCGCAATCAGGTGAAAGCCAAGGGAACGAAGGTCGCAACGGCGGGCAAGGTCGGGGGCAAAGCCACGAAGGTCAGGGCGGACAAGGTGAAGGTTCGGATCAGGCTGGAGACGGTGAGCAGGGGCAAGGCTCGCTCGCCGACCGACAGCAAGCGTTGAGAGACGAGTTGGGTCGTCAGCAACAAGGTCTCCCCGGTGTCGGCACACCCGAAGGTGACGCCGCGCGCGAGGCGCTGGATCGGGCCGGGCGCGCCATGGACGAGGCCGAGCAGGCCCTGCGTGGCGATGATCTCGCCGAAGCTATCGACCGTCAATCCGAAGCGATGGAAGCGTTGCGCGAAGGGATGCGGTCGCTGGGTGAAGCCATGGCGCAGGAACAGCAGAACCAACCAGGGCAGGGAACGCAGGACGGCGACATGCAGGCCAACAACCGCGATCCTCTGGGCCGAAACCCAGGCGCTGCGGGTTCGATTTCAACCGACGAGAACCTGTTGCAGGGCGAAGACGTTTATCGCCGGGCGCGCGAGTTGCTGGATGAAATCCGCCGTCGGACCGGTGAAACAGATCGTCCCCAGATCGAGCTGGAATACCTCAAGCGGTTGCTGGAGCGGTTCTAGCCCTTAGTTCTGCGCACCGGATCCTGCCTGAGTTTCGAGCCAGATGCGCGCCTGATCCACCAGCGACACATATGAGCTGAGCAACGGATCGGCCTGCGGTACAGCCTCGCTGATCTGGCGGGCATTCCCGTAGATCAGGTACAGAACCACGCCGATGATCAGCATCAGCGCAAAACCGCGCAAGAACCCACCGGACTTGCGAGGCGCCTGCGCCTCATCTTCTGCCGGGTCCGACCGCATGCTCGAGTTGATGGCATCGACATCCGGCAGTGCATCCTTTTGCCCGGCATCTACGGCGGTTTCCGAAGTTGCAGGGCGTTTGGGCCTGACCTTAGGTTCTGGCGGTGCTTCCAGGCCCAGATCGGGCTGGCTTTCCAGACCACCGCCTTCCTGCGCACGTAACTCCGCTTCTCGTGCGGCTTCTTCTTTCAGGATACTGGCGACTGATGGGGCAACATTTCCTGTAGATGCAGCAGGTTTTTCAACCTCTGGCGCTGATTTATCTGCGGGCTCGGCGTCCTTCTGGGCCTCGACCTCGGTGTCCGATGTATCTGCCTCAACAGGCTTGTCCTCGGGCGCGTTCGGTTCATCCGTCGGCTCGGATGGATGCTTGGCCTGAAACCAGGTCTGATCGCAGTTCGAACACTGCACATCGCGGCCTTCCTCGGGGATGACCTCGTCAGGAACTTCGTACTGCGCAGTGCAATTCGGACATGTAAGACGCATACTGCCTCCTCGGCCGGATGAAGGGCCGATAATAGTTTTTTCAGGGATGATATTCCGTTAAGACCCAACAGCAAAGGGCGTTTTCGGTTTCATGGGCCAAGTGTCACCAATTGGACTCGGTAGAGCCATTGAAACCGTCGCCCTGCTCGGGCAAGAAGAGCGGCAAAATATTGGGGGCACGTGTGATCGAGCTGGAAAATGTCAGCTATACCTACGGTGGCGGCGAGTTGCTGAGCGATGTCTCGGTTCAACTACAGCCGGGGTCGTTCCACTTTCTGACCGGTCCGTCAGGAGCGGGAAAGACGACATTGCTCAAGCTGTGTTACGGGGCACTGTTACCAACCTCTGGACGTCTTAGCGTATTTGATCAAGATATCTCGGCCCTTGATCGGGATCAGCTGGCCGTGCTCCGCCGACGCGTCGGCGTTGTTCATCAGGATTGCCAGTTCCTTGACCATATGACGCTTGCCGAGAATGTCGCCTTGCCACTGATGGTCTCCGGGCGCGGGGAGTCGTCTGGGCAAGACAATTTGACCGAACTGCTCAGCTGGGTGGGGCTTGGTGCACGTCTCGAAGCGCGGCCACCGGAATTATCCGGCGGTGAACGTCAACGGGCGGCTCTGGCGCGCGCTGTCATCCTGTCGCCTGATGTCATATTGGCGGATGAACCCACCGGCAATGTAGATTGGGAGATGTCGCAACGTTTGTTGCACCTGCTGGTCGAGCTGAACCGTATGGGAAAGACCGTTCTGATTGCCACCCATGACCTGAGCCTGATCCGCGCGGCAAAAAGTCATGTTCAGGCACGTGTTTTGCGGATTTCGCAGCGAAAGCTGCATCTGGCGGGGGCAGACCTGTGACTGGGGCTGATATCCGAAACTTGCTGCGCGGCGATACCCGTGCTGACCGTGTTGTTCCGCCAACCGGCTACACCGCGCATCTGACGCTGTTTGTCGCTGGTGCTATGGCATTTCTTGCTGTTTTTGCTTTGGCTTTGTCCCTCGCCTCTGGCCGCATCGCGGATCGGTGGGCCTCGGAACTGGCGGGCGCTGCAACCTTACGCATCAACGCACCGGCCGAGCAGCTTGCTGCCCAGACAGAAGCGGCATTGACCGTCCTCAGCCAGACACCCGGTGTCGCATCCGCCCGTTCGCTTAGCGCAGATGAACAAGCCGCGTTGCTGGCACCATGGTTCGGGCCGGACCTGCCGTTGGATACTTTGCCAATCCCGCAGCTGATTGAGATCATCGAGGGCGAACCGGGACTGGATGCGCTCGGGCTGCGATTGCGATTGGGGGCCGAGGTACCCGGCGCGGTTCTGGATGATCATACGCGATGGCGCGAACCGCTGGTTGATGCTGCGATGTCCCTGCGTCGTTTGGGGTGGATCTCTATCCTGCTGATCGGTGGCGCGACCGCTGCGATGATTACCCTTGCGGCCAACGCATCACTTGCGGCCAATGCGCAGATTATCGAGGTCCTGCGATTGGTTGGCGCACAGGATGGTTTCATCGCAGGTGCTTTTGTACGGCGGTTTACCTATCGCGCGTTTTTCGGCGCCTCGGTTGGGACCCTGCTGGGAATGACAGGTGTCTTGCTTTTGCCCGAAGCTTCGGACGCGGGCGGATTTCTGACCGGAGTTGGATTTCAGGGCAAAGACTGGGTATTGCCGGTTCTTATCCCCGTCCTTGGGGCAGCCGTTGCCTTTGTTGCCACATGGGCCGCGGCCCGACGCAAGTTGAAGGAGCTTTCCTGATGTTGACGGCAATTCAGTGGGTTCGTTCCCTCATCTTCATGATTGTGATCTATGCCTGGATGCTGATCCTTGGCATCGCGTTTCTGCCTTATGCGCTGTTTTCTAAAAACGGTGCGCTGAAAGCGTGCAAAACCTACGCCAAAAGCACCATGTGGCTGGCACGGTGGATGGTTGGTATCCGCTGCGAGGTGCGGGGCAATGCCCCAACGAATGAAGTGGTCATCGGGGCCAAACATCAGTCGTTCCTTGATATCATCATGATTTTCGACGCCATTCCGCACGGCAAATTTATCATGAAGCGCGAGCTGTTGTTCACACCTGTCATTGGCATGTATGCACGACGCCTTGGTTGTATCCCGGTCAATCGCGGCAAGCGCGGTGCGGCTGTGGCAAAAATGGTCAAGGACGTCTCAAAAGAGTTTTCCGAACCCGGACAGCTGGTGATCTATCCGCAGGGCACGCGTGTGGCGCCGGGTGCAAAGAAACCCTACAAGGTTGGTACAGCGATCCTGTATGAAGGCCTCGGTTTTCCATGCGTTCCGGTTGCGACGAATGCTGGCGTATTCTGGCCCCGTACAGGCGTGATGCGTAAACCCGGCCTTGCCATTGTAGATTTTCTGGAGCCGATCAAACCGGGTGTAGTCCGCGATGAGTTCCTCGCGCGGTTGGAGGAAGTGATCGAAACACGTTCGAACGAATTGATGCGCGAAGTGGGGTTTGATCCTGATGGAATTCATTGAAAAAGTAGAAGATCTCGAGGCGTTGTACGGAACGCCGGGTGCTGCTTCGTTGCGAAAGGTCGTTCGACACTTAACTCCGCTCTATCGCAAGTGGATTGAAGCCGCGCGCCTTTGTGTTCTCAGTACAGTTGGTCCCGAGGGTGTGGACGGAAGCCCACGTGGGGACGACGGTGCTGTTGTGCGTGAGTTAAACCCAAAAACGCTGGCGTTGCCTGACTGGCGGGGAAACAACCGCCTGGACAGCTTGCGCAACATTGTTCGGGACGCGCGCGTTTCGCTGATGTTCTTTGTGCCAGGGTCTGACAATGTCGTTCGGGTAATCGGAACAGCCCGATTGACCGCAGACGCGGCATTGCGCAACCAGTTCGAAAAGGCTGGCAAGGTTCCGGCGACGGTTATCGTTGTGCAGATTGACGAGATTTACAGCCAGTGCGCGCGTGCACTGATGCGCGCCCGCACTTGGACTTGTGGCGACGAAAGCAAGGACCTTCCGACGATTGGGCAGCTTTTGTCCGAGGCGTCAGAAGGTGAAGAGGGCGGCGCGCAGTATGACAAAGACTGGGCTGCACGCGCCGCCAAAACAATGTGGTAGGTAACGGACAGTTGTTCAGTCAAGCTGCGGCGGCTCCGATTCTGGACACTTTTTTGATCCAGCGCTCGACGCTGCCCGGTTTGGGATAGCTTGCGCCTGCAAAATAAGTGAACCGCGTTGGTTTGAAGCCAACAAACCCGAGGATCTGGCCCCGAACCTGTCGAATAAGCGCTTGCCTGTACATCAGGCGCATGAACCAGCCCGGCGTGTCAGAGGTCAGGATAACGCGCGCGGTGCGTCCAGTCAGCATCGGGGCTGGCAGGCCAGCCATCGTGGTGTTGCGGGTGTCGAATGTCCGTCCCGGTATGAACATCCGGTCAATCAATCCCTTGAGTTTTGCAGGCAGCCCGCCCCACCACATAGGTGTGGTCAGGACCAAATGATCGCTCCATTCGAAGTCCTGCAACACGTGTTCCAGAACCGGCTCAAGCGGCTTGAAGTCGTGATAGTTGCCCTGACCGAAATCAAAATCGAACTGTAGGTCGCTCAGATGGACTATCCGGACGTCATGTCCGTTTTTGCGAGCTGCCTCGCCATAGGTTTCTGCGAATGTGCGTGACAAGCTGCTTTCTGCCGGATGTCCATCGAGGATGAGGATTTTCTTGGGGTGCATCGGGGTTCTCCTAAAAATGACCGCGGTCAGTTTATAGAATCAAAAAATGACCGCGGTCAATATTAAATTTGACCACGGTCAAAAAATGTGCGATTGGGCGTTATGCAAAAAACGATCCAGAAACGTACCATCAAGACCCGCGCCAAGCTTCTATCAGCTGCGGAAGAGGTTTTCCGACATGGCGGATATGAAGCCTTGCGGGTGGATGAAGTTGTAAAGGCCGCGGGTGTTGCCAAGGGGACCTTCTTTGCACACTTCCGCGACAAGGATGCGCTGATGGAAATCTTGATAGCGGACAAGCTGAATGCTTGCCTGGATCAGGCCCGATCCGGTACCCCACCCAAAACGGTACCAGAGATTATCGCTTCGCTGGAACCGGTCCACGAATTCATGACGTCCGAACGGTACGTGTTCGATCTGTTGATCAGATACTCGGGGGCAACGGCAATCGCAGATATTGGGCCGATTGCCTATTGTTTTGAACGGTATTTCCGGGTCGTGATGATGTGGCTTGAAACCGCAGAGGTACGCAAGGATGTACCATCCGAGCTGTTGGCAGAAGGCGTGCAGGCCTTTGCCATTCAGGCCATGTCCTTACAGTATTGCGCGCTGCATTCAGCGACAACGTTCACAGACAGACTGGAAACATATCTGGATGCATGGCTGACCCCGGCAAGCTGATCGCCGCAGGGGTCAGGGGTGTTAGCTGTGGATCGGGCCGTCTCCGCAGGCCAGGGCAGCCTCGCGCACCGCTTCGGAATACGTCGGATGCGCGTGGCAGGTGAGCGCCAGATCCTCGGCAGAAGCACCGAATTCCATCGCCACACAAACCTCGTGGATCAGATCACCTGCGCCCGGGCCGATGATATGGGCACCCAGAATGCGATCGGTTTCCCTGTCGGCCAGAATCTTGACGAACCCGTCAGCCGCAAAATTCGCCTTGGCACGCCCATTGCCCATGAACATGAACTTGCCGACCTTATAGGCACGACCTTGTTCCTTGAGCGTCGCTTCGGTTTCACCGACATTCGCGACTTCTGGCCAAGTGTAGATCACGCCCGGAATCACGCCATAGTTCACATGACCGTGCTTGCCTGCAACCTGTTCGGCAGCGGCCATTCCTTCGTCTTCGGCCTTGTGTGCCAGCATCGGGCCTTCGGTCACGTCGCCAATTGCATAGATGCCCGGCACGTTGGTCTGCCAGTCGGCACCAACCTTGATCTGACCACGTTGGGTCATCTCGACGCCCAAAGCGTCCAGCCCCAGACCATCCGAATAGGGTTTGCGGCCTGTGGCAACCAGCACAGTGTCGGCGTCGATCACATGTTCACTGTCGTCTTTGAGCAGCTTGTAGGTAACTTTGGCCTTGGTCTTGGTCGCTTCGGTTTTCTGCACCGCTGCACCCATGATAAAGGTCAGGCCCTGTTTCTTGAGAATGCGCTGGAAGGTTTTTTGCACCTCAGGGTCCATGCCCGGCGTGATCTCCTTGAGGAACTCGATCACCGTCACCTCGGCGCCCAGGCGGCTGTAAACCGATCCCAGTTCCAGCCCGATCACACCCGCGCCGATCACAACCATTTTCTTCGGGACTTTGTTCAGCGACAAAGCACCGGTTGAAGTCACGACAACCTTCTCATCAACTTCAACACCGGGCAGAGAAGATGGTTCCGATCCAGAGGCGATGATAATGTTCTTGGTCTCGTGGACCTCATCACCCACCTTGACCTGACCTGCGGCTGGGATTGATCCCCAGCCTTTCAGCCAGTCGATCTTGTTCTTCTTGAACAGAAATTCGATGCCTTTGGTGTTGCCGTCGATGACCTCGTCCTTGTAGGCCTGCATCTGCTTCCAATCGACTGAAGGCGCTTTGCCCTTCAGGCCCATCTTGGCAAAGTTATGCTCGGCCTCGTGCAGCTGATGGCTGGCATGCAGCAGCGCCTTGGAGGGAATGCAGCCCACGTTCAGGCAAGTACCGCCCAGTGTTTCGCGCCCTTCGACCACGGCGGTTTTCAAACCCAGTTGAGCGCAGCGGATCGCGCAGACATAGCCGCCGGGCCCGGCGCCGATTACGATGACGTCATAATTTGCCATTACATTCTCCTAAATCGACCGGACGTTCCGGCGCTTCCCCGACCCGATTTGGCGGGTCGGAAATAGTCATTGTCAAACAGGTTCCAGCAGCTTGATCGAGATATGGGCAATTCCGCCCCGCTCGTGATGCATCGCCAATTCTTCGGAACCAAAGAAGGCTTTGGCCTTGTCCAGGTTTGTAACCTCGAACATCGCGATGGCGTGGTCTTTTTGGTTGGGGTCGCGCCAGACATGCAGGTCGCGGATACCCGCGGCCTTGCGCATCGGTTTGTCCTCGCGGAACACTTTCAGCCAGGCGTTGAAATCGGCCACGTCGGCTTGCCAAAGGACATGCGTTGCCATGCTTACAGGTCCATCAGCAGGCGGCGCGGATCTTCCAGCGCCTCTTTCACACGAACGAGGAAGGTAACGGCACCTTTGCCATCGACAATCCGGTGGTCATAAGACAGGGCCAGATACATCATCGGGCGGATCTTGATCTCACCATTGATGACCATCGGGCGGTCCTGGATCTTGTGCATGCCCAGAATACCCGACTGAGGAGGGTTCAGGATCGGCGAGGACATCAGCGAACCATAGACACCACCGTTCGAGATGGTGAAGGTGCCACCCTGCATCTCAGCCATGCTCAGCTTGCCGTCACGGGCGCGCTTGCCCTTTTCGGCGATGGCTTTTTCGATCGCGGCAAAGGACATGCTGTCGGCATCACGGATCACGGGAACGACCAGACCCTGCGGCGTACCGGCGGCAACGCCCATATGCACGAAGTTCTTGTAGACGATGTCGGTTCCATCAATCTCGGCATTGACCTCGGGCACTTCTTTCAGCGCGTGGCAGCAGGCCTTGGTGAAGAAGGACATAAAGCCCAGACGCACACCATGCTTCTTCTCGAACTGGTCTTTGTACTGATTGCGCAGGGCCATGACCTCGGTCATGTCCACCTCGTTGTAGGTGGTCAGGATCGCAGCGGTGTTTTGTGCGTCCTTGAGACGTTTGGCAATGGTTTGGCGCAGGCGGGTCATCCGCACGCGTTCTTCGCGGGCCTCGTCCTCGGCAGCCACAGGGGCGCGTGGGGCTTGGGCCACAGGGGCGGGCGCAGCCGCCGCAGGTACCGGGGCTGAAACTGCTGCAACGGCTTTGGCTACGTCTTCCTTCATGATGCGACCGTCGCGGCCTGTTCCGGTGACCTGATCAGCCGACAGTCCGGCTTCGGCCATTGCTTTCTGGGCGGACGGTGCGTTTGCGACGTCTTTTCCGGTGCTTGTTGCTGCGGGCGCCGCCGCTGCTGCCTGTGCCGGCGCGGCTGCTGCACCAGCGGCAGCTCCGGTGATGACGGCCAGCTTGGCAGCCGCATCCACGGTCGATCCTTCTGGAGCAACGATTTCCGCAAGAACACCCGAAGTCGGTGCGGGAACTTCAACCGAGACTTTATCGGTTTCCAATTCGCACAGCATCTCATCCTGCGCGACGTTGTCGCCAACCTTCTTGAACCAGGTCGAAACGGTTGCCTCCGTCACAGACTCACCAAGTGTCGGAACCATCACGTCAACCGACCCACCTGATGCGGCAGGTGCCGCTGCCGGGGCTGCGGCTGGCGCCGGGGCTGCGCCTTCGCCCGCCGCAATCGTTGCCAGCAAGGCGTCAACACCGACGGTTTCGCCTTCGGCTGCCACGATTTCACCCATGACACCCGCTGCCGGCGAAGGAACCTCGACGGTGACCTTGTCTGTCTCCAGCTCACACAGCATCTCATCCATGGCGACCGCATCACCGGGCTTTTTGAACCAGGTTGCAACTGTGGCTTCGGTGACCGATTCGCCAAGCGTGGGAACACGAACTTCAATCGTCATCGCTTACTTTCCTTCAATGCTCAGCGCTTCGTTAACCAGCGCTTCTTGTTGGGCTTTGTGTTGGCTGGCCAGCCCCGTTGCGGGCGAGGCCGATGTGGCGCGACCGGCATAGGTCGGGCGAGTGTGTTTTGCATCGATACGGGACAGGACCCATTCGATGTTGGGTTCGATAAAGGTCCACGCACCCTGGTTCTTGGGCTCTTCCTGACACCAGACCATCTCGGCATTCTTGAACCGTTCGAGTTCGTTGATCAGTGAATGTGCCGGGAACGGATAGAATTGTTCGATCCGCATCAGGTAGATGTCGTCGATGCCACGCGCGTCGCGTTCCTCCAGCAGGTCGAAATAGACCTTGCCGGAACACATGACGACGCGCTTGATCTTGTCATCGGCCACCAGCTTGGTGTCAGAGTTGCCCTTCTGCGCGTCATCCCACAGCACCCGGTGGAAGCTGGAGCCTGTGGTGAAGTCGTCCGCCGTGCTGACGGCCAGCTTGTGACGCAGCAGCGACTTCGGTGTCACCAGGATCAGCGGTTTCCGGAAAGTACGGTGCAACTGACGGCGCAGGATGTGGAAATAGTTCGCGGGTGTCGTACAGTTCGCCACGATCCAATTGTCCTGACCGCACATTTGCAGGAACCGTTCCAGACGCGCTGACGAGTGTTCCGGGCCTTGCCCTTCAAAGCCATGCGGCAGCAGTGTGACAAGACCGGACATCCGCAGCCACTTGCTTTCGCCCGAGCTGATAAACTGGTCGAACATGATCTGCGCACCGTTGGCAAAGTCGCCGAACTGCGCCTCCCACAGAACCAGAGCGTTCGGTTCTGCTAGCGAATAGCCGTATTCGAAACCCAGCACCGCGTATTCCGACAGCATCGAGTCGATGACATCGTATTGGGATTGCCCGGCACGGATGTTGTTAAGCGGGTAATACCGTTCTTCGGTTTCCTGATGAACAAACCCAGAGTGACGCTGGCTGAAGGTGCCCCGTGTTGCATCCTGTCCGGCCAGACGCACAGGATATCCTTCGGTCAGCAACGAGCCAAACGCCAGTGCCTCGCCCGTGGCCCAGTCGAAGCCTGCACCAGTCTCGAACATCTGTTTTTTATGTTCCAGCAACCGCTCAACAGTTTTGTGCATTGCGAAATCGTCAGGAGCCTTGGTCAGCGCGGCTCCGATTTCCGCCAGTGTCTCTGCCGAGATCGCTGTTTCACCCCGGACATAATCATCCTTGTTCTTGTCCAGATGCGACCAGCGCCCATCCAGCCAGTCGGCCTTGTTGGGTTTATAGTCTTTCCCGGCCTCGAACTCGTCGTTCAGGTGGGCCTGAAAAGCGGCCTTCATATCTTCGATCTCACCCTCGGGGATCAGCCCGTCCTTGACCAGCCGCTCGGTGTACAAGGAAAGCGTAGTTTTATGGGTTTTGATCTTCTTGTACATGATCGGGTTGGTGAACATGGGCTCATCGCCCTCGTTATGGCCAAACCGGCGATAGCAGAAGATGTCCAGAACCACGTCTTTATGGAACTTCTGGCGGAACTCGGTCGCCACTTTCGCGGCGTGAACAACCGCCTCGGGGTCGTCGCCGTTCACATGGAAGATCGGGGCCTCGACCATCAGCGCGATATCGGTGGGATAGGGGCTCGAGCGGCTGAAATGCGGCGCGGTAGTGAACCCGATCTGGTTGTTCACCACGATATGCATGGTGCCGCCGGTTCTGTGCCCTTTCAGGCCTGACAGGCCAAAGCCTTCGGCCACCACACCCTGACCGGCAAAGGCCGCGTCACCGTGCAGCAAAATGGCCATGACCCTTGTGCGATCTGTATCGCCCAGTTGGTCCTGCTTGGCGCGGACCTTACCCAGAACCACCGGGTTTACCGCCTCAAGGTGAGAGGGGTTGGCGGTCAGTGACAGGTGCACACTGTTGCCATCGAATTCGCGATCGCTGGAGGCGCCGAGGTGATATTTCACGTCGCCAGAGCCATCCACGTCTTCGGGCTTGAAGCTACCGCCCTGGAATTCGTTGAAAATCGCGCGATAAGGCTTGCCCATCACGTTGGCCAGAATGTTCAGGCGACCCCGGTGCGGCATCCCGATGACGATGTCACTAAGGCCAAGCGCTCCACCGCGCTTGATGATCTGTTCCATCGCCGGGATAAGCGCCTCGCCACCGTCCAGACCGAACCGCTTGGTGCCCATGTACTTGACGTGCAGGAACTTCTCGAAACCCTCGGCCTCGACCATCTTGTTCAGGATCGCCTTGCGGCCTTCCTTGGTGAACTGGATTTCCTTGCCATAGCCCTCGATCCGCTCTTTCAGCCAGGCGGCCTCTTCCGGGTTCGAGATATGCATGTATTGCAGTGCGAAGGTGCCGCAATATGTACGTTTCACGATTTCAACGATCTGCCGCATCGAAGCGACCTGCAATCCCAGCACGTTGTCGATAAAGATCGGGCGATCCATGTCGGCATCGGTGAAACCGTAAGTCTTGGGGTCCAGCTCAGGATGTGTGCTGGCAGCACGCATGCCCAGCGGGTCCAGATCCGCGGCCAGATGGCCCCGGATGCGATAGGCCCGGATCAGCATCAGTGCCCGCAAACTGTCCAGCACGGCGCGTTTGATCTGGTCGTCGCTGACCTCAGCCCCTTTTTCAGCCGCCTTGTCCTTGATCTTTTTGCCCGCCGCTTTGGCGTCAATCTCGGCCCATTCACCAGTCAGCGCACCAGTCAGGTCGTCTGCTGGCATCGGCGGCCAGTCGGTGCGCGCCCAGGACGGACCGTCGGCTTCGCGTTGAACATCGGGTGCGGCATCGCCCATGGCATCAAAGAACGCGCCCCATGCGGCATCCACCGCACCGGGGTTCTTTGTGTATTGCGCATAAAGCTGCTCCAGATATTCGGCATTATGCCCCTGCATGAAGCTTGAGGCATGAAAGGCGGAATTGGGCGAATGTTCGGTCATAGGGCTACCTCTGTTGGGTTGGGACCGTATTGATTGGTGCCTGGCTGGCTGGGGCGTGTCAGCCACCATAGAACCAGGAGGGGCGACACCACCAGTACCAGTAGTGTCGGAAGAACGATGAGCAACGTGGCGCGGGTGAACAGGATATCCAGCCTGCCGCCATGCTGGAAATGAGAGGCCAGGCCGATACCGAAAACGAGCACGGCTCCGGCGCCAAGGATCAACAGGATCGGCAGCAGAGCATACAGCCCGCTGCGACCGGTATCGTGCATCCGCCGGAAAGCAACTGCCAGATGGGGAAAGAAGACGATCAGGCTGACGATGCCCTGCACCGGTTGCGAGGACGTGGCCGACACGGATTTGGATGTTTCGGTTTCGGTCACTGCAACTTGAGTGAAGAACTGCGCATCGATGATCCCGGCAAGGATGCTCCAGATCACGATGAACAGGAAAAAGAACCAGTATTCGGGCCGAGAGGCACGCCCTGAGAAGGTGAAGAACTTGGAGAAACAGGTGCGGATGGCGTCAGAGAAGGTCATGGCTTTTGCCTTATTGTGCGACGCCTTATGTCCAGAGTTAAGGCGGTATGAGGCGTTCTGCCGAAGGCCTCGTTGAACTCCACTTCGTCAAATCTCCAAAATCTAATTTTTGCGGGGCCGGCACCCAGATCGGGTTCTCGAAGTGGGCGATTTGTCAGTTCGACAGGCTCCCGGTCCAAATCCTGCGCGTTTACGTTGGTTTGGCCAGATGGGTATCCCCAAGTTGTCGCCGAAAGGTACCTAGACGGACCATACCCACGTTCGCGAGTTTCGCCTAGGTCCTTGATGTTAAATGCCCAGATTGCATCTCTTATTTTTTTAGTGTCATCGGTCGAAGTACTGGAATAGTTACAACCCAAACTTTCGCCGGAAGCAGTGCCGCCTTTGCGGTCAGACAGCAACAAAAATGCGATAGAGTCTTGGTCCGTCCACAACACTTCATAGTAGCCTAATTCTGCCCCTTCAGAAATTGCGTTTACGTGATCGAGAATTCCGATAGACACTCCAGTTTCTAGATCCAACTCTAGCGGGTTGTGATCCTTGTAGGTAAATGCAGGCAGTAAATATCCGTCCGCGACAATATTCAGCATTTTGTCAGTGAAGGGTGCTCGGAAAGGCATCCACCCTCTTGCATAAAACTCTTTCGCAACAGTTGCGCTATTCTCGGTCGACCAAGTGCAAAGTTCGATTACGTCCTTTGTTGGCTTGGAGAAGTCAGGCGACGCGGTCGCACTAGCTATTGAGGCGGAGTACAGGCCACCAAGAAGAAAGGCCAAAACATGCCGAAAACGAGGGAACTTCTTCCCCCGCTCCGCAAAGCCTATGCTATGGTGCGCCATCGCGCTTACCCAATCGCTTCCAGTACAGCCTCACCCAGCTGCGCCGGGCTTTCGGCCACGACGATACCGGCCGAGCGCATGGCTTCGATCTTGTCCTCGGCACCGCCTTTGCCACCGGCGACGATGGCACCTGCGTGGCCCATGCGGCGGCCCGGAGGGGCTGTGCGGCCTGCGATGAATCCTGCAACCGGCTTTTTGCGGCCTTTCTTGGCCTCATCGGCCAGGAACTGTGCGGCCTCTTCCTCGGCCGAGCCGCCGATCTCGCCAATCATGATGATCGACGTGGTCTCGTCATCTGCCAGGAACCATTCCAGCACGTCGATATGCTCAGTCCCTTTGATCGGGTCGCCGCCAATGCCCACACAGGTGGACTGGCCCAGTCCTACGTCCGTTGTCTGTTTCACGGCTTCATAAGTAAGCGTACCCGAGCGGGAAACGACACCCACGCTGCCGCGTTTGTGAATATGGCCGGGCATGATACCGATCTTGCAGGCGTCAGGCGTGATGACACCGGGGCAGTTCGGGCCAATCAGGCGCGACTTGCTGCCTTCCAGCGCGCGTTTCACCTTCATCATGTCCAGAACCGGGATACCTTCGGTGATGCAGACAATCACTTCCATCTCGGCATCAATCGCTTCGAGGATCGAATCCGCCGCGAATGGGGGCGGTACGTAGATCACCGATGCGTTGGCTTCGGTCACGTGCTTGGCCTCGTGGACCGAGTTGAACACGGGAAGGCCCAGATGCTCCATCCCGCCTTTGCCGGGGGTCACGCCGCCGACCATCTTGGTGCCATAGGCAATAGCCTGTTCGCTGTGGAATGTACCTTGCGAGCCGGTAAAGCCCTGACAGATCACTTTGGTGTTTTCATCGATGAGGACTGCCATTTTGTCCCTTTCTCTAGGCGGTGTGGGATTGATAGGGTTCAGCCGCTGGAAGAACCTGCGGCGCATAGGTGATTTTCTGAAGCGTGGCGCGACCAAGGGCCAGATCGGCCATCGTGCGCAGGCCGCTGCTGATTTCGGCGATACCGCGCCTGATTTTTTGGCGGACCAGCGGCCAGCCCGTAGGGCGTGCGCGGTGGGCACCCATCTGGATTTCGCCCGGCGCTTCGTTGCCTTGCTCGACCATCGCAGGAACCACCTGATAGACATTGACCCGACGCGCCGCAGCCGAGGCTGACGGGTTGAACAACAGGCCATCCAGCGTGATGTCATAGGGCTTTTGCGCCAGAAAGTGTTCTGCCGCTTGCCGGGTCAACGCATATGCGGCACCGCCGGGGTGGCGTGAGTGCATCAGGCGCAGTTCCCGACCCAGATGGGATGAGCTTTTGCGCTCAAGTGCGAGGTAAAGCTTTGTGCTGCGCCAGCGTTCGAACCGCACGATATCGGCATCCTCTGGCCACCAGGATGCATCGTTCAACCAATCCGCCAGTTCTGGCGACAGGAAAACATCATCCTCAAGTATCAAAGCCTGCTCCGCGCCAGAGGCGACAACGGCCTCCCACGCTTTGGCGTGACTGAGGGTGCAGGCCATGTCCTTGGTATGGAAATAACCCCAAGGTCCCTCAGACCGGCATTCACGCAGGAATTCCTCACGGGTGGCGGCGTCGCAATCAACAGCGTTGATGCGCGTTGCCGACAGGCCTGCCTTTTGCAGCTCCTGCGCCATCAAACGCGCCCGCCCGGTGGCGCGTTCTAGGCCTATGAGGAAGATAGGGATGGTCATGGGGTTACGATTCCAGTGAGATCAGGCAGCCTGCACCAACAGCGATCCGGTCCGCGAGCCGGTAAAGCCCTGACAGATCACTTTGGTATTTTCGTCGATGAGGACTGCCATTTTAGTGGCTCCTTCGCTTGCTATCTTATCTGTTGAAGTTCGATGGACGAGTATTGCTGTCCAGCGGGTTGTTTCGGAGGTTGCCCGGAGACGATGTAGACATTTCGCCCTGCAATGGGTTTGTCGGCTCTCAGCGTAGTTCTCGAAGAGCTTCTGGTCGTCTGATAAGTAGATGAACCATCGATGTGCTTTGCAGCCATCCGCTTTTGTATTTCTTCTACGTCAGTGGAAGTTAGGTTTTTCGACGCTATATAGCAGTAGTCATACTCGACCCTGCCCCTGGCTCCAAAATCAGAAGTTCTGGTTCCGGTGACTGCATAGATCCAATTCGGCTCACTGAAGAACCGAGTTCCTCCCTCGGACGTGTTAGAAATACGTTCAAGGCCTGAGTTCTCCAGCGTTTGAGTTGCTTGAGAAGGATTACCCAAGCTGGCCATGCAGACCGTTTCAAACAGCACACTCGCTTCTTCAATTGCACTGCTTCGTGTTACCGGCGCGTTCGTGCAACCAGCTAAAAGAATTGCGGTTGCCAAGGAGATCTTCTGGAAATTCATTCAATCGGCCTTTGAAAGTGATACTCATCCCGAGGACAGAGGAAGGTTTGCATTTCTGCAAATCTTCCTCCCACTCTGCTCAACCCTTAACCGCCTTCACGATCTTCTCGGCACCGTCTTTCAGGTTGTCCGCCGCGATCACGTCCAGACCCGAATTGTTGATGATCTCTTTGCCTTTCTCGACATTGGTGCCTTCCAGACGCACGACCAGCGGAACTTGCAGCCCGACCTCTTTCACCGCAGCCACCACGCCCTCTGCGATAACATCACAGCGCATGATGCCGCCGAAGATGTTGACCAGAATACCTTTGACCTGCGGGTCCGAGGTGATGATCTTGAATGCTTCGGTCACCTTCTCTTTGGTCGCACCGCCGCCCACGTCGAGGAAGTTGGCAGGCTCGGCCCCATAAAGCTTGATGATGTCCATCGTGGCCATCGCCAGACCGGCACCGTTGACCATACAGCCGATCTCACCGTCCAGTGCGATGTAGTTCAGGTCGTATTTGCTGGCTTCCAGTTCCTTGGGGTCTTCCTCGGTCGTGTCGCGCAGTTCAGCGATATCCGGGTGGCGGTAGACCGCGTTGCCGTCAAAGCCAACTTTGGCATCCAGCACTTTCAGGTCGCCGCTGTCGGATACGATCAGCGGGTTGATCTCGAGCATCTCCATATCCTTCTCGACGAAGGCTTTGTAGAGGATGCCCATAAGCCTGACACATTGCTTGACCTGCGCGCCCTCGAGCCCCAGCGAAAATGCGATGCGGCGACCGTGGTAGGGTTGGTAGCCGGTGGCGGGGTCAACCGAGAAGGACAGGATTTTCTCGGGCGTCGCGGCGGCGACTTCTTCGATGTCCATACCGCCTTCGGTCGAGCAGACAAACGAGATACGGCTGGTCTGACGATCTACCAGCAGGGCCAGGTACAACTCACGCTCGATGCCGGAACCGGCTTCGATATAGATGCGGTTGACCTGCTTGCCTGCCGGACCCGTCTGATGGGTGACCAGAGTGCGACCCAGCATCTTCTTGGCTTCTTCGGCCGCTTCCTCGACCGATTTCGTCAGACGGACACCGCCTTTTTCACCAGCGTCGGCTTCTTTGAAGGATCCTTTGCCACGGCCACCCGCGTGTATCTGCGCCTTGACGACCCAAAGCGGCCCATCCAGCTCACCGGCTGCGGTTTTGGCTTCCTCGGCGCGCAGCACGGCGCGACCATCGGAGACCGGAGCGCCGTAGCTGCGAAGAAGAGCCTTGGCCTGATATTCGTGAATGTTCATCGAAATTGTCCCGTCTGACTGCGTTTAACCGTTATAGGCGTGTCTAGCGGGTAAATTTAAAGGGTTTTTTGACCTGTGACGGGAAATTGCCGAAGATTTTCAGCATTTGTGATCACGGGTTTTTAGGGTGTGATCACAAAAGCTCGAGTGTCATCAATTGATTCGATAATCCTGCACAGTTTTTTGAAATCACATTCGAAAAAAGGGATTTGCGACGTTTGCGCCAACATATGCGGCCGGATTCCGCGGTGGCAAATGAAAACCGGCCCATAATTGGGCCGGTCTCAAATTCAGATTGTCTGGCAGTTTTACGCCAGTGAACTGTCGATGCCTTTGCATGCCTCGATCAGGCCTTTCACGGCGTTGACCGAATTGTCGAAACCGGCTTGCTCGTCTTCGTTCAACTTGATGTTTACGATGCGCTCGACGCCACCAGCGCCGATGACCGTCGGCACCCCGACATAAAGGCCGTTAACGCCTAATTCACCGCTGCAGTACGCCGCACAAGGCAGAACACGCTTCTGGTCTTTCAGATAGGCTTCGGCCATTTCGATCGCCGAAGTGGCGGGCGCGTAATAAGCCGACCCGGTTTTCAGCAGGCCTACGATTTCCGCGCCACCATCACGGGTGCGCTGTACGATGGCATCCAGCTTTTCTTGCGAGGTCCAGCCCATTTCAACCAGATCAGGCAGCGGGATACCGGCAACGGTCGAATAACGAACCGACGGCACCATGGTGTCGCCATGTCCGCCCAATACGAACGCGGTTACATCGCGCATCGAGACGTTGAACTCTTCCGACAGGAAATGCGCGAAACGTGCTGAATCCAGCACGCCAGCCATGCCGCAGACTTTGTTGTGCGGCAGGCCCGAGAATTCGCGCAGCGCCCAGACCATGGCGTCCAGAGGGTTGGTGATGCAGATCACGAACGCATCGGGCGCATGCGCTGCGATACCTTCGCCGACCGACTTCATGACTTTCAGGTTGATGCCCAGCAGGTCATCGCGGCTCATGCCCGGTTTGCGGGCTACGCCTGCGGTCACGATGCAGACATCCGCGCCAGCGATATCGGCATAGTCGCTGGTACCTTTCATCGAAGCGTCAAAGCCTTCGGACGGGCCGGATTCGGCGATGTCGAGCGCCTTGCCCTGTGGCAATCCGTCAGCAATGTCAAACAGGACAACGTCACCCAGTTCTTTGACAGCTGCAAGATGCGCAAGCGTGCCGCCGATGTTCCCCGCGCCGATCAGCGCAATCTTGGGTCTGGCCATTTGGAATATCTCCGGTCGGTTTTGAAATCGCGGCTGTGCTAGTCGCTAAAACGGCATTAGGCAAGAGTTCTGCGACGTGGCATACAACCGCATACCGTTTGCGAGACCCCATGTGGTTGCGCTAAAGGGCCTTTGAGACAAGCCAAAACCGGGACCGGTGCATGTTTGAATTGAACCTGATGTTTTTTGCAGTGGCGATCCCGGCGGTGATATTTGCGGGTATCTCAAAGGGCGGTTTCGGCTCGGGCGTGGCTTTTGCGTCATCATCGATTCTGGCCTTGATCTTAACGCCCGGGCAGGCCCTGGCCCTGATGCTGCCGATTCTGATGGTGATCGATGTGGCCACTTTGGGCCCTTATTGGAAGCGGTGGAGCTGGAGGGATGCGCGCCTGCTGATCCTGGGTGCTGTACCCGGTGTGGCAATGGGGGCATGGCTTTACCGTTCAACGGATGATGACCTGCTGCGCCTGCTGATCGGCGGCATCTCGGTCGGGTTCGTGATCTGGCACATCGCACAGTCAAAAGGCTGGGTGCGCGGATTTGCCAGACGGTTGCCACCCTCCGCTGGCCTGTTTGCAGGGCTGGTCGCGGGCTTCACCAGCTTCGTCAGCCATGCCGGAGGCCCTCCAGCTGCCGTTTACCTGTTGTCCCAACGGCTGACAAAGACCGAGTTTCAAGCCAGTACGGTATTGGTTTTCTGGGTGATTAATATCGCGAAGTTTGTACCCTACGCTTATCTGGGCATGTTCACGTGGCAGACGGCATGGGCCGATATGCTGTTAACACCGTTTGCTGTTCTCGGTGCGTGGCTGGGCGTCCGCGCACATTTCATGTTGTCCGAACGCCTGTTCTTTGGAATTGCCTATATGCTGCTGACCCTCACAGGCAGTAAGCTGATCTGGGACGCACTTACCTGATCAGGCGTTCGGGGGCAGCGCTTCGGCTACAGCCTCAAAAGCTTGCCCCGAAGCGACAAGGCAGGTGACCCCGTTGGGCAAGGTCACCGTGATGGTCCAGCTGCCGCCTTGAGCTGAGGCGAAAAGTTCCATGACTGCGCCTTGCTGGGCCAGACCAAAGCCCCTGCGCGTTTCGCCATAAGTGTCGGTCAACCTTTTCAGCACATCCTCTCGCGGTGCGCAGTTTTGCCCCTGGGCCTGTACCTGTTGTGCCGCCAGAACTATGATCCCAAGTCCCATCGTCATCTCGAACATTGTCTTTCGCATCCCGAATCCTTTCGGTTCCCTCTGCTGGTCAGGGTGCGGCGTAGGCGCCGAAATTCAGTTAAGGCAAAGCACGTTGCGCCGTGTTTGCTGCGGTGCGGCAATTTTGGGCTTGAACTTTCCGGTAAAAAATGCCCCATTCCGCGCAACTTTATTTCAATGGGAGTGGTCCATGGATCCTCGTCAGCGCCCCTATCGTTCGGTTCTCTATATTCCTGGGTCCCGGGATAGGGCTTTGGAAAAGGCCCGCACTCTGCCGGTAGATGCAATCATCTTCGATCTGGAAGATGCGGTCGCGGCCGACGAAAAGGACAATGCGCGCGAAACGCTCAAGGCGGCTTTGGCTGCCGGAGGGTACGGGTCACGCGTCAAGATTGTCCGGATCAACGGGTTGGACACCGAATGGGGCCGTGCGGATGCCGAGGCTGTGCGCGAAATGGATGCCGACGTAGTCCTGTTGCCTAAGGTGAATTCGGCGGCTGACGTGGATGCGCTGGCTGCGATCACCGGAGATCTGCCGATCTGGGCCATGATGGAAACGCCGCGTGGAATGCTGAACGCGGCAGAAATCGCCGCGCATCCGCTGATGGCCGGATTCGTGATGGGAACAAATGATCTGGCGAAAGAGTTGCAAACCCGCTTCCGCCCAGATCGCCTGCCTATGATGTCCTCGTTAGGGCTGTGCTTGCTGGCCGCCAAGGCCGAAGGGCTGATTATCATCGACGGTGTTTACAACGCCTTCAAGGATGTCGAAGGTCTGGCTTTCGAATGTGCCCAGGGCCGTGATATGGGCTTTGATGGCAAAACGCTGATCCACCCGGCCCAGGTCGAAGTGGCAAATACTGCCTTCGCGCCATCGGATCACGAGATCGACCTAGCTCGCCGCCAGATCTCGGCCTTTGAAGAGGCCGAGGCGCTTGGCCAAGGGGTCGCCGTTGTCGATGGCAAGATTGTCGAAAATCTGCACGTTGTAACTGCCCGCGAAATTCTGGCAAAAGCAGAGGCGATATTAGCTTTGCAAGCGGGGTAGGCCAGCATGGGCTTTGTTCTTCTGATCTTGGGTGTGGCGCTGTGGTGGGGGGCGCATCTGTTCAAACGTGTGGCACCTGAACGCCGCGCCGCAATGGGTGACGCGGGTAAAGGCGCTGTTGCCCTGGCTTTGGTCGCGTCGATCCTTCTGATGATCTTCGGGTATCGCATGACCGACTTCATCCATGTTTGGGCGCCGCCAACCTTTCTGGTTCACGTCAACAACCTGTTGGTTTTGATCGCGATTTATATGATGAGCCCTGCGGGCACAAAAGGCCGGCTGCTGAACAAGCTGCGCCACCCGATGCTGGGCGGGTTCAAACTGTGGGCTTTTGCGCACCTGTTGGTGAACGGCGATCTGGCCTCGATCATCCTGTTTGGTGGCCTTCTGGTCTGGGCGGTGGTCGAAGTCATTGTAATCAACAAGTCTGAACCCGAGTGGACCCCGGCAGAGCCTGGCACTTACGGCAAGGATGCGATGTTCTTTGTGGCTTCGATCGTTCTGATGGGAATTATCGGATACATCCACGGGCTGGTTGGCCCATCTCCGTTCGGCTCATAAGGATTTGATTTGATGTCAAAACTTTATCGCTTGCTGACCGAAGAAGACACTTCGGCCTTCTGTCACAAGGTGTCCGACGCCCTGTCAAAAGGATGGGAGCTGTATGGCGACCCGGCTTACGCCTTTGATGCCAACGGCAACGTAATGCGTTGTGCGCAGGCCGTGACCAAAGAGGCCGAGGCCGACTATTCCCCCGACATGAAACTGGGACAGCAGTAATGGCGAAAACAAATCCGGGCCGATTTTTCGAGGACTATTCTGTAGGGCAGGTATTGCAGCATGCAGTACCTCGCACCGTGACCGAGGGAGAGCGCGGCTTGTATCACGCGCTTTATCCCGCACGTCACGCGCTTTACTCTTCGGACGAATTTGCCCGGGTCTGTGGGTTGCCGGAAAGCCCGATTGATGATCTGGCCGCGTTCCACATTGTGTTCGGCAAAACCGTGCCTGACATTTCCTTGAACGCGGTTGCCAATCTTGGCTATGCCGAAGGCCGTTGGTTGAAGCCCGTTTATGCTGGCGATACGCTGCGATCCGTATCAGAGGTTATCGGCCTGAAGCAGAATTCCAACGGAAAAACCGGTGTTGTCTGGGTTCGTACCCGCGGGTTGAACCAATTGGACGAGGTGGTTCTTGAATATGTGCGTTGGGTCATGGTGCGTAAGGCAAACATGGATGCACCCGCGCCCGAGACGGTTGTTCCTGATTTGAAGGCTGTACTTGATCCGCAGGACCTGACCGTGCCGGAAGGGCTCGATTTTGCAAACTACGATTTTGCCCTCGCGGGCGAGGCGCATCGCTGGGGCGATTATGAGATCGGTGAAACCATCGATCATGTGGATGGTGTCACCGTCGAAGAGGCCGAACATATGCTGGCCACACGTCTTTGGCAAAACACCGCCAAGGTGCATTACGATCTGACGTTCCGTCCGGAAGGCAGGCTCATTTATGGTGGGCATGTAATCTCGATGGCGCGGACATTGTCCTTCAATGGCCTTGCAAATGCGCAGATGATTGTCGGCTTGAATGGTGGTGCCCATGCTAACCCGTGTTTTGCGGGTGATACGATCAAGGCGTGGTCCGAAGTTCTGGACAAAGCGGAAACCGGGGTTGCCGGCATAGGCGCTGTGCGATTGCGTCTGGTCGCGACCAAGGGCGGTGATCCGTTCAAGCTGAAAAACGAAGAAGGGCGTTACCTGCCAGACGTTCTGCTGGATCTCGATTATTGGGCTTTGATGCCCAAATAGGTGATCTGACGGATATGTGACGCCACGGCTTGCAAGGCGTGATAGGTTTGCACAATGAACCTGCTACGCGCAATATTGGCCAGCGTCACTCTGGCACCGGCGGCTCAGGCCTGCGATCTGGCCTTGGCTTTAGCCGTGGATGTTTCTGGTTCAGTCGATAGCAGCGAATATCGCATTCAGATGGATGGGTTGGCCGCAGGTTTGCGCGACCCGATCGTGTCCGAGGCGCTGGTGCGGGGGCAGGCGCGGCTGATGCTGGTGCAGTGGACCGGCTCATCGCGCCAGCGGATCACTATTCCTTGGACCCGTATCGATAGCTTTGCCACGCTGGATCAGTTTTCAGACCAGGTCGCCGCCAATCCGCGCATCTGGCGGAATTTTTCGACGGCAATCGGCGAGGCGCTTCAAATGACCCTGAGTTCATTCGATTCGGTTTCAGACTGCCGACGGCACCTGATAGACCTGTCAGGGGACGGTGTGTCCAATGAAGGGATTGAGCCGACGCGGGTACATGCGGCCCTGCGCGCCGAGGGGATCGTTGTCAACGCGCTGGCTATTGAGGAAAGCGAACCGGATCTGACGGCGTATTTCTTTGAGAATGTCATCGTGGGCGAAGGTGCTTTTGTCGTTTCCGCCACCGGGTTCGCGGATTACCCGGAACGAATTCGCCGAAAACTGCTGCGCGAAGTGACGCAGCAAACAGCAGACCTGAAATGACGGCTTGAGAGATTCGTGATCACATCTCTTTGGCCTTGAAAACGCTAACATTGACAGCGCGGAATGTGATATGTGATCACGAGATTATTTTGTGTGATCACATATTCGAATTATCCGTGTAATTGAGCGCAATTTGATGGTTTTTGCACTCGCAGCACGTGACAGTGTCGCAAAAACCAGTAAAACGTTCGGTAGCCAACCGAAAAGGAGCCGCCATGGCCGATGTAAATCGGGGCAATCGCCCACTTTCGCCGCATCTGTCGATTTATCGCCCGCAGTTGACGTCGATCACGTCCATCCTGACGCGCATCACCGGCAACGCCCTTCTGCTCGCAGCTCTGTTGATCGTCTGGTGGTTTCTGGCCGCAGCAACTTCGCCCGAGGCGTTTGCGGTAGCGAATGGGGTAATAACCTCGATGCTTGGAGACCTTGTGATGGCGCTATCCGTTTGGGGGCTTTGGTATCACACGTTGGCCGGTGTGCGGCACCTGATCTGGGACAACGCGGTTGGTCTGGACCTTCCGACGGCGACCAAGCTGGGTTGGGCCGTTGTCATCGGATCGGTCGTCTTGACCCTTCTGACCCTTGTCCTCGTCGCGTGATTGGAGGCCTGACATGCGTTATCTGACCGACCGCAAACGTGCCGCTGGACTTGGCTCGGCGAAATCCGGCACTGCCCATTTCTGGGCGATGAAAGTCAGCTCGGTTGCTTTGCTGATCCTTGTGCCGTTGTTTGTATTTACATTTGGTCCGATCCTGGGCCAGCCATTCGAGGTCGTTCTCGACTACTACTCGCGACCTTTCCCTGCCATCGTAGCAGCACTGACGCTGGCGGTTGGCTTCAAACACTTCGCGGACGGTGCGCAGGTGATGCTTGAAGACTATGTTCACGGCACGCTTGAAAAGGTCCTGATCATTCTGTTGACCTGCCTGTCCTACGGCGCAGCAGCGGCTGGTATCTTCGCCATCGCGCGCATTGCCCTCTAATTCCCGGAGCTGAAAGAAATGGCTGCATACGAATACGAAACGCATGAATATGACGTGGTCGTTGTCGGCGCCGGTGGGGCCGGTTTGCGGGCGACGCTGGGTATGGCGGAACAGGGTCTGCGCACGGCCTGTGTGACCAAGGTTTTCCCAACCCGTTCGCACACCGTGGCGGCTCAGGGAGGAATCGCCGCGTCGTTGTCAAACATGGGCCCCGACCATTGGCAGTGGCATATGTACGACACTGTGAAAGGCTCGGATTGGCTGGGCGACACTGATGCGATGGAATACCTCGCGCGGGAAGCGCCCAAGGCTGTTTACGAACTGGAGCACTATGGCGTTCCGTTCAGCCGAACCGAAGAGGGTAAGATCTATCAACGCCCGTTTGGTGGTCACACCACTGAATTCGGCGAAGGCCCGGCAGTACAGCGCACCTGTGCCGCTGCGGACAGGACCGGCCACGCGATCCTTCATACGCTCTATGGCCAGTCGCTGAAGAACAATGCTGAGTTTTATATCGAGTACTTCGCTATCGACCTGATCATGTCCGATGACGGTCAGTGTCAGGGTGTTGTCTGCTGGAAGCTGGACGATGGCACGATGCATGTCTTCAATGCCAAGATGGTTGTGCTGGCGACCGGCGGGTATGGCCGCGCCTATTTCAGCGCGACCTCGGCCCATACCTGCACCGGTGACGGTGGCGGTATGGTGGCCCGCGCGGGCTTGGCGCTGCAGGATATGGAATTCGTCCAGTTCCACCCGACCGGCATCTACGGTTCGGGCTGCCTGATCACCGAAGGTGCGCGTGGTGAGGGTGGTTACCTGACCAACTCGGAAGGTGAACGGTTCATGGAGCGGTATGCGCCCCAGTACAAGGACCTGGCACCGCGCGATTACGTCTCGCGTTCGATGACCTTGGAAATCCGCGAAGGTCGTGGTGTCGGTGCGGAGGGGGATCATATTCACCTGAACCTCAGTCACCTGCCAGCCGAGGCTTTGGCAGAACGTCTTCCCGGCATTTCGGAAAGCGCCAAGATCTTTGCCGGCGTGGATGTCACCAAGGAACCGATCCCGGTTCTGCCAACCGTGCATTACAACATGGGCGGTATCCCCACAAACTATTGGGGTGAAGTTCTGAATCCAACGGCCGAGAACCCGACAGCTGTGGTGCCGGGCCTGATGGCAGTGGGCGAGGCCGGTTGCGCCTCGGTCCACGGCGCGAACCGCTTGGGCTCGAACTCGCTGATTGACCTTGTGGTCTTTGGCCGCGCGGCAGCGATCCGGGCTGGCAAAGTCGTGGATGCAGAAGCCGCGAACCCGGTTCTGAACCAGGCATCGGTCGACAAGGCCTTTGACCGGTTCGACGCGGTGCGCAACGCTAGCGGTTCCATCCCGACCGCAGAATTACGGCTTGAAATGCAGAAAACCATGCAGGCGGACGCTGCCGTGTTCCGTACCGCCAAGACCATGGCCGAAGGTGTCGAGAAGATGACGGCAATCGCTGCCAAGATGGACGATCTGAAAGTCACCGACCGGTCGCTGGTCTGGAACAGTGACCTGATGGAAACGTTGGAGCTGACCAACCTGATGCCCAACGCGCTGGCTACGATCGTCGGCGCCGAGGCGCGCAAGGAATCCCGTGGTGCCCACGCGCACGAGGATTTCTCTGCACGTGATGACGAAAATTGGCGCGTTCATACGGTTAGCCGGGTCGAAGGCAACAAGGTTGAGCTCAGCTATCGTCCCGTGATCGTCGATCCGCTGACGACCGAAGACGAAGGTGGCATCAGCCTGAAGAAAATCGCGCCCAAGGCACGTACGTTCTAATAGGCTCGGACAGCAGGCAATGGTGAGCAAGCGCCAAATACCCACGAAGACCGCAACGGCCATTGGCCAGCGGTCGGTCCGTGTCCGGTGCTTGTCATGACGGTCGAGGTCCTGCAATCCGGTTCAGGCGATCCCAAGATCATCCTGATCGGGCTGAACCGCTGTGCGACGACCTCGTTTCACAGGCTGTTTCAGAATAGCGGGATACCGTCGGTTCATTGGGAAGATGACCAGGGCCGAAACCTTGCGCACCGCATGTTGACCAACATTGCCATGGGGCGACGACCATTGGACGGGTTCGGAGCGGTGCGGGCCTTCACTGACATCGCTTTTGTCAGTTCGCGCTTCATGTTGGACGGGGCGCGTTTCTTCCGTGAATTGCATGCAGCTTACCCGAATGCCTATTTCTTGCTGAACACGAGGGACAGGGATGACTGGATAGCTTCGCGCGCCAACCATTCCGGTGGCGGGTATCTGGATCGGTGCTGCAAAGCCAATGGGCAGAGTGCGGATGAAGTGAAACACGGCTGGGCGCATATGTATGATGTGCACCATGCCGAGGTAGAGACCTATTTCGACGGCAACTCGCGATTCCTGCGCTTTGATATCGACTGTGATGATCCGCAGTGCGTTGCGGACTGGCTCGCGCCGGATTTTGACGTGAATATCGCCCATTGGGGGCATTATAACCGAGGGGCGTCCCAGCGCGCCCGGACAGGCTGAAAGGCGGCCTTGTGCTGAATGGAGAATTGACATGGTTCAACTGACCCTGCCCAAAAATTCCCGGATTACGACCGGCAAGACCTGGCCCAAGCCGGATGGCGCGACCAATGTGCGCAAGTTCCAGATCTATCGCTGGAACCCGGATGATGGTCAGAACCCCCGTGTCGATACCTACTTTGTCGATATGGACACGTGCGGGCCGATGGTTTTGGACGCGCTGATCAAGATCAAGAACGAAATCGACCCGACCCTGACATTTCGCCGATCATGCCGTGAAGGCATCTGCGGCTCGTGCGCGATGAATATCGACGGGATCAACACACTGGCCTGTATCTATGGCATGGATGAGATCAAGGGCGACGTGAAAATCTATCCGCTGCCGCATATGCCTGTGGTCAAAGATCTGATCCCTGATCTGACCCATTTTTATGCCCAGCATGCGTCGATCATGCCGTGGCTGGAAACCAAGACCAACCGCCCTGCAAAGGAGTGGAAGCAGTCGATCGAAGACCGGAAAAAGCTGGATGGTCTCTATGAGTGTGTGATGTGCGCCAGCTGCTCGACCTCGTGCCCGAGCTATTGGTGGAATGGCGATCGGTATCTTGGCCCCGCTGCTCTGTTGCACGCATACCGCTGGATCATCGACAGCCGGGATGAGGCCACGGGTGAGCGCCTGGACGAGTTGGAAGATCCGTTCAAGCTTTATCGCTGCCACACCATCATGAATTGCGCCAAGACCTGTCCCAAAGGTCTGAACCCGGCCAAGGCGATTGCCGAGATTAAAAAGATGATGGTCGAACGCGCGGTATAATCACCTGCACCGAATTGCGGCAAACGCATGTCGATCTTGCAAAATAAGGCGATGTAGCCCCGGCTGCATTGTCTTATTTTTTGCTCAGGGAGGAGTGATGAGTTCGAGTCAGGATCACTCCAATGAATGCAAACACATTCAAACAAAAAATCGACGCTAAAGAGGCGCTGAAACTGCTGGAGCAGGCATGGGCCTACTACACGCCGGAACCGGTTAAAGCCGACAAAGAGCCCGAGCTGTTCGAATACGCAAACGCGGCCTGATCCAATACGACAGCCCTTGAAAAACTTCGGTCAATCGGCAAAGCAGAGGAATGCCTGTTCTTCTGCTTTTGTTGGCCGCCGGAGTGTTCGCCTATTTTTTCTGGCGCTCGCGCCATTCCACGCTGACACGGGATTGTCGTTGGCGACAGGACAGACGCCATGGCATCTGGCGGTGTAGCTTTTGTGGAGCGGCAGTCGCTGCGCCGGACCAACCTATGCGCTGTCTTAAGGCAAGTAATGGTTGAGAATAGGGCTTTTCGCGGGCCAGAGAATCCGCCACTCTGCACGCCATGACCGGTTCTGAGAATACTGCCCGCCCCCCAGAAGATGCCGAAGCCCGTCGTTCGGTCGCCCCTGTCATTTGTTATCCGAACGATGCCTTGCCGCGACCAGATTTGCCCTGGATCAGATCTGTACGCCAACGGGCAGTCAAAACCGGCGAAGTCCTGGTTCCTCCGCGTGAGGCGCGCTGTTTCGATGTACCTGCCGGGCATTTCTTTCGCATCACATCGGTTCAAGGCCCGCAGGTTGGCGATTTGAACCTGTGGAACCGCAATGATTTGTCCGAGCGCTTTTATTCCGGAAAAACGCGGGCTCTGCATGGTACGCACCTGACCACCGGAGAGCGGATGTGGTCCAGTTTCCCACATCTGCGCCCGATGGCCACGATCATAGCGGATACACTGGAATGGTACGGGATCGATACCCATGGGGGGTCGGTTCATGACGTGATTGGCACGCGTTGTGATCCATATACGGGCAATTTGCTGTCCGGCACGCAGTATCATCATTGCTGCCATTCCAACCTGACCCGCGCGTTGGCAGATCATCTGAATATCCCGATGGATGAGGCCGAACCCGCGGTGCACGACGTTCTGAACGTCTTCATGTGTACTGGTTTCACTCGGGATACTGGTCAGTATTTCATGAAGGCATCGCCCGTTCGCCCCGGCGACTATCTGGAATTCTTTGCCGAGATCGATCTGCTTGGCAATCTCAGCGCCTGTCCGGGTGGGGATTGCTCGTCCGAGCATTCCTCGGACACCGCCGCGTGTTATCCCTTGTTGGTCGAAACATTTGCCGCGACGGTCACAGACCTGGATGGTTGGGAAAGCCCGGCGCGCAATGGCTATGATCGCACGCACGGGCGTTAGGATCGGCGGGCACCCACCTTACCGCTAGTTGCCCGGGAATGCGGCCTGTAGCGCGATTTCCACCATGTCTCCAAAGCTGCTTTCACGTTCCGAGGATGGCAGAGCTTCTCCCGTCAGAAGGTGATCGGAAACGGTGAGAACTGCCAGAGCACGACATTTGTGGCGCGCTGCCAGGATATAGAGCTCGGCCGCCTCCATTTCGACGCCGAGAATCCCGTGACGCACCATCTGTTCGTTCAGGTCCGGGCGCTCATCATAGAAAACGTCCGAAGAATAAATCCCACCGACATGGGTAGGGGTTCCTTTGGCAGCCGCCACCTTCGCGGCCGCCTGCAACAAGCTCCAATCGGCGCAGGGCGCAAAATTCAGTTCTTTCATGATACCGCGTGACGGCGTACTCAGCGTCGTCGAAGTCATTGCCAGAATGACGTCTCGAATTTTGACACTGTCCTGCATTCCGCCACACGACCCAATTCGGATCAGGGTTTTTGCACCGTAATCGCGAATTAACTCGTTTACGTAAATGGAGAGCGAGGGCATTCCCATGCCGCTACCCTGTATCGTTACAGGATTTCCCTTCCAATTTCCGGTAAACCCAAGCATTCCCCGGACGTTGTTGACCTGTTTCACATCGTCCAAAAACGTCTCGGCTGCCCATTTCGCCCGATAAGGATCTCCGGGTAATAGGACAGTTTCTGCAATTTCGCCTTTTTCAGCGCCGATATGAATTGTCATTGTTTCGCTCCGCCCTGATCAGATTTCTAGATCGGAAATATCGGCGCCCGCCTGCAACGCGTCATGCACCCATTTCGGTTTGCGGCCACGACCTGTCCAGGTTTGTTCCGGATTGCCAGGATTGCGGTATTTTTCTTTTGTTTTCTTTTGCTTGGATGCGCGGGGTGCATCGCCTGAAAGTTCGGACAGCGAATACCCGAATTCTGCGGCAGCTTTTTCTGCGGCTTTCAAAGCCTCACGGCGCTCGCGTTTTTCCGCTCCTACCAAGGCTTTTTCGACATCGTCGCGCAATGCCAAAAGGTCTTTGCGCGACATCTGTTCAAGATTGAACCCCATCATTCATCTCCAAAGGATATATTTTACGGTACACTTGAGCGCGCACCGTAATTCTAGCGAATGGTTTATTCCATCCCAAATATCCAAAGCGAAGAAACGGGGAATTAAGGTTCTAAAACCTCAGTTACTCGGCTGCGAGGTTTTTGGGGTCAACCAGCGTTACAATATCGCTCATGATCGCATTAAGTTCAAAGTTTTTGGGGGTGTAAACCTTGGCTACACCCATGGCTTTCAATTTTGCGGCATCTTCATCCGGAATAATTCCGCCGACAACCACGGGAATGTGAGACAGGCCAGCCTTTTGCAGCCGATCCATTACATCTTCGACCAAAGGCAGATGGCTACCGGACAGGATCGACAACCCGATGACATGTGCGTCATCATCGCGGGCTGAGGTGACAATTTCTTCCGGGGTCAGCCGGATACCCTCATAGCTGATATCCATGCCGCAGTCGCGGGCACGGAACGCGATTTGTTCGGCGCCGTTGGAATGGCCGTCCAACCCCGGTTTTCCAACCAGGAATTTCAGGCGCCGTCCCAGTTTGTCGCTGACGGCATCAACCGCCGCGCGCAGGTCCTCCAACCCTTCGGTCTTGTTCGAGACCGAACCGGAAACGCCGGTCGGGCCACGATAAGTGCCGAAAACCTTGCGCATCTCTTCGGCCCACTCCCCGGTTGTCACACCCGCCTTGGCAGCGGCAATGGACGGCTCCATGACGTTCGCTCCTGTCTGAGCCGCCTGGCGCAACGCGGACAAGGTCGCTGTAACAGCCGCTTCGTCGCGCTCAGCCCGCCACGCGTTCAGGCGGTCGATCTGTTCCTGTTCTACCGCAGGATCAACGACCATGATGCCGCCATCTTCGGTCTGAAGGGGCGAAGCCTCGCCTTCCATCCATTTGTTCACGCCGACGACCACAGTTTCGTTGCGTTCGATCCGGTTCAGACGTTCAGCGTTGGAATCCACAAGGCGGGATTTCATATACTCGATTGATGCAACCGCACCGCCCATCGCATCCAGATTCGCAAGCTCTGCCCGCGCGCCTGCTTTCAATTCTTCGACCTTGCCATCAACGGCAGGGTTGCCATCGAACAGGTCATCGAATTCCAACAGGTCAGTTTCATAGGCCAGAATCTGCTGCATCCGCATGGACCATTGCTGGTCCCAGGGGCGTGGCAGGCCAAGCGCCTCGTTCCAGGCAGGCAACTGCACCGCACGGGCGCGTGCATTCTTCGACAGGGTTACGGCCAGCATCTCGATCAGGATGCGGTAGACATTGTTCTCAGGTTGTTGCTCGGTCAGCCCCAGAGAGTTCACCTGCACACCATAGCGGAAGCGGCGGAACTTTGGGTTCTCGACACCATATCGCTGTTGCAGGATTTCGTCCCAAAGATCGACAAATGCGCGCATTTTGCACATTTCAGTGACAAAGCGGATACCAGCATTCACAAAAAAGGAAATCCGGCCGCAAAGCGCGGGGAAATCCTCGGCAGGTACTCGTGGGCGCAATTCGTCCAGCACGGCGATGGCTGTTGCCAGCGCATAAGCAAGTTCTTGTTCCGGTGTCGCGCCAGCCTCTTGCAAATGATAGGAACACACATTCATCGGGTTCCACTTGGGGACATTGGAATAGCAATACTCGGCCACGTCCGCGATCATCTTCAGCGACGGTTTTGGCGGACAGACATAAGTGCCCCGGCTCAGATACTCCTTGATCAGGTCGTTCTGGACTGTGCCCTGCAACTTGGAAATGTCAGCGCCTTGTTCCTCGGCTGCGGCGATGTAAAGGGCAAGCAACCAAGGGGCGGTCGCGTTGATCGTCATTGACGTGTTCATCTGTTCCAGCGGAATCTGATCGAACAAAACCCGCATATCGCCCAGATGGCAGACGGGCACCCCGACCTTGCCAACTTCGCCACGTGCCAACGTGTGGTCACTGTCATATCCGGTCTGGGTGGGCAGATCGAAGGCTACCGAAAGACCGGTTTGCCCTTTGGCGAGGTTGCCACGATATAGCGCGTTCGAGGCCTTGGCGGTAGAATGACCGGCATAGGTCCGGATGAGCCAGGGGCGATCTTTCTGCATCTGCGTCATGAAGGGGCCTCGCGTTTCGGTGGGCAATAAAATTACGTCTATGGGTTCTAAAGCGCAATTTTCGGGGCAAGTCAATTCGCTGCGTTGCGGCATCCTGCAATTGTTCAGATTGTGAGCAGCTGCGATTGGTGGCAAGGTGCGGCCATGACGCAAACCGTGGAACTTCCGCTTTGGCTTTTTGTGCTGATCGTGGTCTTTGCCATGGTTACTTTCGCTTCGCATTTCCTGTTCCCGTCAGTCCGATGGTTCTTCCGCCGCCGGTTGGAACGTGCCGTGGCGCGTTTGAACCAGCGCTTGCAACGTCCGATCCAACCGTTCAAGCTGGCTCGTCGGCACGACATGATTCAACGGCTGATTTATGATCCACAGGTCGGTAAAGCGGTCCAGCATCACGCCCTTGAAACCGGAATACCCGAAGCCGTCGCGTCCGAGCAGGCACGCCGCTATGCCCGCGAAATCGTGCCGTCCTTTTCCGCCTTCGCCTATTTCAGTTTTGCGATCCGTTTGGCCCGGCTGCTAAGCAACACGTTCTACGAGGTGCGGCTTAGCTACGAAGACGAAGACGCGGTCAGGACCATCGACCCTGATGCAACCGTTGTTTTTGTGATGAACCACAGAAGCAACATGGACTATGTGTTGGTTACATATCTGGCGGCCCCGCACTCTGCTTTATCCTACGCGGTAGGAGAATGGGCTCGGGTTTGGCCGCTCAGCCGGTTGATCCGTGCAATGGGGGCCTACTTTATCCGGCGCAAGTCAGGCAGCGAGCTCTACCGGCAGGTTTTGTCCACCTATGTGCGCCATGCGACCGAAGCCGGTGTGACGCAAGCCATGTTTCCAGAAGGTGGTTTAAGCCTGACAGGAGCGCTCGCCCGCCCAAAGCTTGGATTGCTCAAGTACATAATGGATGGGACGACGTCGCAGGGGCGTGATGTTGTATTCGTTCCCGTCGCTTTGAATTATGACCGTGTGCTTGAAGACACTATTCTTACCCGTGCGGCACTGGGAAAAGAGCGTCGTTTTCGGGCCCGGATCGGTGTCATCGCGCGATGGATTTTCAAGCAGCTCTGGCGGCGAGTGATCGGGCGCTACAAGCGGTTCGGGCTGGCCTCGGTCCGCTACGGAATGCCGATTTCCTTGAAGGAGTTCCGGGCCGAGGGTAGTGACGACATGATGACCGATCTGGCGCGTACGTTGATGCAGCGTATCCAGAACGCGATCCCGTTGGTTCCGGCCCCTGCGGCCTGTTTGCTGATACGTGACAATGGGCCGATGGCGGAACAGGATCTGCGGTCCTCTATTCAGACGATGATGGAACGCGACGGTAAGCAGACCCAAGACAATGCGCCGGCCATATCAAGCGCTTTGGACCAGTTGATTGAACGACGGATTCTCAAGCGGCAGGGAGATATTCTTTCTGCATCTGGGCAACGCGGTGATCTGCTGGAGTATTATTCAGCATCTGTACCGGTTTCCGCGCGCCCCTCAAATTCTGCGCCTGCAAAATAATTTCTGCAACTGCTGGGTCATAAAATTACAATATTGCATCAAAAACGGTTGCAATATTTCGCGATGGCCAATATTTCATCTGATAAAGCGCGCGATTCTGCGTCGCGGCAAAAGTATTGAAAAAGGAGGCCAGCATGGCTTTGGACACCGAAACCGGTATCGCGTCGTATGAGGCACCCGAAAAAGACCTCTATGAAATGGGTGAGATCCCTCCGATGGGATATGTCCCGAAACAAATGTACGCCTGGGCCATCCGAAAGGAACGCCATGGCGAGCCAAACACTGCGATGCAGCAGGAAGTGGTCGATGTACCCACGCTGGACAGCAATGAGGTGCTTGTTCTGGTGATGGCTGCAGGCGTTAATTACAACGGTGTCTGGGCTGCACTGGGCCAGCCGATCAGCCCCTTTGATGGCCATAAGGCACCGTACCATGTCGCGGGTTCTGATGCATCGGGTATCGTCTGGGCCGTTGGTGACAAGGTCAAGCGGTGGAAGGTTGGCGACGAAGTTGTCATCCACTGCAACCAGGACGATGGCGACGACGAAGAATGCAACGGCGGCGACCCAATGTATTCGACCAGCCAGCGGATCTGGGGCTATGAAACACCTGACGGCTCATTCAGCCAGTTCACACGCGTGCAGGCTCAGCAGTTGATGCCGCGCCCCAAGCACCTGACTTGGGAAGAAGCGGCCTGCTACACGCTGACACTCGCGACAGCTTATCGTATGCTGTTTGGTCACGAACCGCATGACCTGAAACCGGGTCAGAACGTTCTGGTCTGGGGTGCCTCGGGCGGTCTGGGATCTTATGCTATCCAGTTGATCAACACAGCCGGGGCAAACGCGATCGGGGTGATCTCGGACGAAAGCAAGCGTGATTTCGTCATGGGTCTGGGCGCAAAGGGGGTTCTGAACCGCCGCGACTTTAATTGCTGGGGTCAACTGCCCACGGTCAATACGCCCGAATACGCCGAGTGGTTCAAAGAGGCCCGCAAATTCGGCAAGGCAATCTGGGACATCACCGGCAAGGGCAACAACGTCGACATGGTGTTCGAGCATCCGGGCGAGAGCACCTTCCCGGTCTCGACTTTCGTGGTGAAAAAAGGCGGCATGGTTGTGATTTGTGCGGGGACGTCCGGGTTCAACTGCACATTCGACGTGCGTTACATGTGGATGCACCAGAAACGCCTGCAGGGTTCGCATTTTGCCCATCTGAAACAGGCGGCGGCGGCGAACAAGCTGATGGTCGAGCGCCGCCTGGATCCCTGTATGTCCGAGGTGTTTGCCTGGAACGACCTACCGGAAGCACATATGAAAATGCTGCGGAATGAACACAAGCCGGGCAACATGTCTGTGCTTGTTCAGGCACCGCGTACCGGATTGCGCACCCTTGAGGAGGTTTTGGACGCAGGCTGATAAAGTTCAGGACCTTAGACAAAAACCACCCGCGAATCGCACTGTCAGTTCGCGGGTGGTTTGCTGTTTGCAGGCCTATTTCATGCTTTCAGATGCTTGCGATTTTTACCCCCGCTATTTTTGGGGAGTAGAAACCGGTGAATAGGTCGAAAAAGTTCATACATGTTATGGTTGTGTTAACGCTTCGTTAACTGTTTCAGAGAGACCCTGATGGCGCAAAATGAGTGGATATTGGACGTACTATCGGACCTCAACGCTTTCGCCGTTGCGAATGGGTTGAGCGCGCTTGCAGAACAGCTTGATGATACAAGGCTGATTGCCGCGGCCGAGATCGCGTCCCTGAAGAACGAGGCACGGGCGCCCGCGGATGGGAACGAAAACCGATTTGGGTCAAATCCTGCAGGATTTGGAAAACACCAGCACGCTTGAAGAGCTCAGCATCGTCGCCGAGTGTCTGCGAGACACTTTGAAGGTTGCACATCTGACATATCACTGGGTTGACGGCGCAGGTGACCAATACGGGTATACGACATACTCAGACGCCTGGGACGAACGATACAGGGAAAAAAACTATCATCGTATCGACCCTGTAATTCTGGGGTGTTTCCAGAGATTTCACCCGGTTGACTGGAAGTCGCTGGACTGGTCCAGCAAGGTGGCCAAATCATTCCTTCAGGATGCCCACGACCATGGGGTCGGCAATCAGGGATACTCGATCCCGATCCGAGGGCCAAACGGTCAGTTCGCTCTTTTTACCGTTAACCACAGCTGCGACGATCAAACCTGGCAGACCTTTATCTCGACCTACGGGCGTGAGTTGATTCTTGTTGCGCACTACATCAACCGCAAAGCGCTGGAGTTTGAAAAGGACAGGCAACCGGATGCCACGCGCGGCCTGTCACCCCGTGAAATCGACGCCATTACCCTTTTGGCACTGGGTTACAGCCGTGCTCAGGTGGCGCATTCCCTGTCGATTTCCGAACACACGCTACGCGTTTACATTGAAAGCGCCCGATCGAAACTCGGAGCCCTTAACACGACCCACGCAATCGCAACGGCACTCAGCCGGGGATTAATAGTGGTTTAAGGGCAGAGCGTACTCAAAACGCAATATTAACCACGACTCTGTACCCCCTTCGTTCCTGCACAGGACGACAAGGGGAAAAGTCATGTTGCGTTATCTATATGCCGATGAGTTACACAGATTTCCGACTCTGGCTGAGGGGATGTTCAAGGATCGCGCAGATCAGTTCAAAACCCGGTTGGGGTGGGATGTCCATGTCAACAAAAAAGGAGAAGAGCGGGATGAGTACGACGACCTCAACCCGCTTTATGTCATCTGGGAAGAACCGGATGGCAGCCATGGCGGGTCGATGCGGGTATTGCCGACAACAGGCCGGGTAATGATCAATGAGGTGTTTGGGCATCTCAACGGCGGCAAGCCGATTTGCAGCCCGCTGATCTGGGAGGTGACCCGGTTCTGCCTGTCCCGCACAGCCAGCCCGCACACTGCCGGGGCCATCATGCTAAGCGGGGGCGAGATGATGGAAGGCTTTGGCCTGACGCATATTGCCGGTGTTTTTGATGCCCGTATGATCCGGATCTATCGTCTGATCGGGTCGTCCCCCGAGGTTCTTGGAACCCAAGGCAAAGGGCGTGACCAGATCTCGGTTGGGTTGTGGCCCTATTCAGCGGATGATTGCAACCGCGTGGCTGAACGGGCAGGCATCCCGCGTGAGCTTTCGCGCATGTGGTTCAAGGCGGCTTTCGGGCGATCCAAACTGCACCGATTTGCCTTGTCTGCCTAAGGACCGGAAAACGCAATTCCGCATCTGGTGATGGTTGGCGCGGCCCTGTAGGGTCGCGCCATGTCTTTGCCCAACGTGACCTTCTCAGATGATCAGGCCGCCGCGTATGACAGCATCGCTGAGATGCTGCGCTCAGCCGGTGTCGACCTGGAGGACGATGCCCTTCTGAAACTGCCGGGGGCAGGGAAGTCTGGCGTGATGGCTGTCATCGGCAAGGCCGGGTCCGGCAAAACGTTGCTACTGGCCGAACTTTACAAAGCGCTGGCGGAGACCGGCGTTCAGGTCGTGTCCGGCGATTACGAAAGCCGGAAATCCAGAGACAAGCGCAGCCTTGCCATTCTGGCCCCCACGAACAAGGCCGCAAGTGTTCTGCGCCTTCGCGGTGTTCCGGCAACTACTATTCACCGCATCCTTTATACGCCGGTTTATGACCCGGAATACGAGCGTATCGCCGAGTGGCTGGCCGGAAATGATGAGCGTCCCGAGATCGAAGGTCTGACAGACGAAGCTTTGGACCGTGCTGCTGCGTTTTATCATAACAACAAATCGATACCCGGAGCGCTGGCCGCAGCCGGATTGCGCGGTTCAGATTTCATTACCGGTTGGAAACGCCGTGAGGAACCGCTGGATATCGGGTTTGTCGATGAGGCGTCGATGCTGGATGATCGTCAGTTCGAGGACCTGAAAGAGATATTCCCGACCCTTCTACTGTTCGGTGATCCCGCACAGCTGGCTCCGGTCAATCAGTCCGGCAGCATGGTGTTTGAAGCCTTGCCCGAACCGCGAAAGCTGACGCTTCAGCGTGTGCATCGGCAGGATGCAGATAACCCGATCCTGGATCTGGCGCACGCTCTTGCCGATCCGTCGATGGGATTTGAAGAATTTGAACGTCTGGTCGAAGACACTGCCCGGCGGGATGACAGGGTCGTTTGGGGGCAGCGGGTCGAAGTTGATCTGATGGCGCGCAGCCCGGTTCTGGTCTGGCGCAACGCCACGCGCATTCGTTTGATACAGGCGTTCAGGCAGGTTCATGGTGCACCGGATACGGAGCTTTTGGAAGGCGAGCCGCTGATCTGCGACGGGATCGAGTTGCCGTTGAAGCACCGCAAGAAGCGGTTGGATCTTGAGGCGCGCGGCCTGATCAAAGGAGCCCAGGTTGTTTATCTTGGTCCCGGTCGCAAACCGGGGTTTTCGCGCTTGCATGTGATGGGGGCCGAAGACCCTCAGGTCAGTGCTGCATCGATTGTCCAGATCGAAAAACCGGATGAGGAAGAGCCCTTCATTCCTTTTGCTGCCCGCATGGGGGCGACGTTTTTGCACGGGGCTGCGGTGACTATACATAAGGCACAAGGATCACAGTGGGACACGGTTCAGGTGTTTGCCCCTGACATTTACGCCGCGGCCCGTATGGGCCGTTCCGAGGCCGGGCAACCTTTGTGGAAGCGTTTGGCTTATGTTGCGATTACCCGCGCACAAGAGCGTTTGATCTGGGTGGTCCGTAACCGGCTGTCGAAACCCACCCACCCGTTGCAGATTGATGATTTGCGCGCGGTCCCCGCAGTTTCACTCACACTGGAGACAGAAGAGACATGGGTTCCATCATCGTAACTGGTGCAAGCTCTGGCATAGGTCGGGCCACCGCCGAGCTTTTTCTGGTGCAGGGCTGGACGGTCGGGCTGCTGGCGCGCAGCGCGGACAAGCTGAATGCCCTCGCGCAGGAATACCCGGCGGCCATAGCATTACCCGCAGATGTGACCGACCCGGACGCCGTCAAACAGGCGTTCCACGCCTTCATGGATCGGACAGGGCGACTTGATGTTCTGTTTAACAACGCTGGTATTTTTGCCCGCGGCGGCACAGTCGACGAAATCGCGCTGGACGATTGGTATCAAACCGTCAACGTCAACCTGAACGGTATGTTTCTATGCGCGCGCGAGGCCTTTGGGATCATGCGTCATCAAAGCCCGCAGGGCGGGCGGATCATCAATAACGGCTCGATTGCTGCGCATGTTCCGCGCCCGAATTCTGTACATTATTCGGCGACCAAACATGCCATTACCGGGCTGACGCGCAGCCTTTCACTGGATGGGCGATCCTTTGGAATTGCATGTGGTCAGATCGATATCGGCAATGCACGCACGCAGATGGTTCAGGATCTGGTGGATGCGGCGCAGGCGGCAGGCCAGACGCCGGACCCAACCATGGCGGTTGAAGATGCCGCGCGTTCCGTTCTGCATATGGCCACCCTGCCGCCCGAGGCGAATGTGCAGTTCATGACGGTCATGGCCACGACCATGCCCTATATCGGCAGGGGGTGAGTGTCAGTTTTCCCGCAACAGTCGGAACGCTGTCGACGCGCCCCAACCCGCGGCAATTGCGATAACCAATGACATCAGCCCGTACCAAACGGGTTGCTGACGGGACATATTGTACAGAAACCGCTCCAACCCGACTTTGCGGACGTCGATTTTGGTTTCGTATTGCGATACAACCTCTCCTCCGCGGGTCAGGAAGATCCGAGCTGAGTAATCCCCTTCGGTCAGGTCCGCAGGCATGTCAATTGACGTCCGGAACAAGGTTTGTTCGTCCACGGCCACAGTGTTCTCGCGGATGGAATACAGCTGTTCAGATTCACGGATACGGATCACGGCATCTGCAAAATCCTGAGCACCACGGATGTGCATCGCCGCTCCGACCGACCGGATCGCGCGTTCGATCGAAATGCGGTGACGCAGGTCTTCGGTATCGGTCAGAATTTGATCCAACGGTTCGCTGGTGGCAACTGCGTAGAAACTTGGTGCCAGGTCGACCAGAACGCTATCGGTGTTTACCCAAATCCCAAGCTTTCGCTCTTTGCGGCGAACCGTTACGGGCTCGGACGGGCCTGCAACCGCTACAATAACCGCGACTGGTGGGCCTGGCGGAATGGGTGATTCCCGTTTGATGGCCCCGAAAATGAGGATCTCAGACCCGTCAAAGTTGGCAGTGATCGCAACACGATCCTGGCTGAGGCCCAGGACGACCTGCTCTTCATCGGCTGCGGCGGGCAGGCAGAACAGGCACAAAGCGGCAAAGACATAGAGCAGCATTCTTAATGCCCCCCGCTGTTGCCAAGCGAATAAAGCTCGGATGGTTCAAGAAGCAAATCAAGGGCCAGCTTGCCGCAGACGACCAGAACCAGCGCCGCCAACAGAACGCGTAGTTGTTCTGCCGGCATGCGCGAACCGATTACGGTTCCGATCTGGGCGCCAATGACGCCCCCGACCAGCAGCAAAACCGCCAGGACAATGTCCACTGTATAGTTGGTGGTCGCGTGCAGCATCGTGGTAAATGCGGTTACGAAGATGATCTGAAACAACGATGTGCCGACAACGACTTTCGTGGGCATTCCCAGCAGGTAAATCATCGCCGGGACCATGATGAAGCCGCCACCGACCCCCATAATCGCGGACAAGACCCCGACGCTTAGACCAACTACAACCGGTGGAATGACCGAGATATAAAGACCTGATGTGCGAAAGCGCATCTTGAAGGGCATCGAATGAACCCAGCCACGTTGGCGGCGCTTGGCTGGAGCTGCCCCGCCTTTCTTGGCTTTGCGCAGCGCCCTCAGGCTTTCGATGAACATCAGGCTGCCAATGATACCAAGGAAGACCACGTAACAAAGGGTTACCAGAAGGTCGACCTGGCCCAGGCTTTTTAGATAGTTAAAGACAACAACGCCCAATGCAGCCCCGACTAGACCGCCTGTCAACAAAACCGTACCCATCTTGAGGTCAACGGTCTTTCGTCGAAAATGGGCCAGCACCCCGGAAAAGGACGATGCAACAATCTGATTGGCCTCTGTCGCAACCGCAACAGCCGGTGGTATGCCAATGAAAAACAGCAGCGGCGTCATGAGAAACCCGCCGCCGACCCCGAACATCCCCGACAGAATTCCAACCATTCCACCCAGACCAAGGAGTAGAAATGCATTTACCGAGACTTCGGCTATGGGCAGGTAAATATGCATGATACCGTCACTTTGCTCTGGGTCTTGGCTTGCCTTCTATCAAACTCGAATTCAAGAGCGGTTATTGTCGCGTGGTACGGGGAAAACAACATCATACCCCTCCAGGCTCTGCCAGAGAAAAGATCTCCAACGGCGGCAATAGAAGGTCAAATCCGATCTTTCCGGCAACGCCCATGACCAGCAACGCCAACAAAATGCGCAGCTGTTCGGCTTTCAGACGTGCACCGATCTGCGTCCCCAATTGCGCGCCCAGAACGCCGCCAAGCAACAAGAACAGGGCAAGCACTATGTCGACGCTGAAATTTGTCGACGCATGTATCATGGTTGTGAAACCGGCGACGAAAATGATCTGGAACAGGGATGTCCCGATAACCACTTTGGTCGGAATGCCAAGAACATAGATCATCGCGGGTACCATGATGAACCCGCCGCCGACACCCATGATCGCCGACAGGATGCCAACACCAAACCCGACCAGTGCAGGTGGTATGACCGAGATGTACAGGCTTGATGCCCGAAACCGCATCTTGAAGGGCAGTGCGTGAACCCATGTACGCTGGCGTCGCTTGGGGGCAGGTTGATACCCGGACTTTCTGGCTTTTCGGATGGCGGCAAGGCTTTCAATGAACATCAGGGTTCCGATGGCCCCCAGAAACACGACATAACAAATCTGTACAGCCAGATCGACCTGTCCGAGATGCTTGAGAAAATTGAAAACCACCATACCCAGGGCCGCGCCAAACAACCCTCCGGTCAGCAGAACGCTTCCCATTTTCAGGTCCACGGTCTTGCGCCTGAGATGGGCCAACAATCCCGAAATGGAGGAAGCGACAACCTGATTGGCTGATGTCGCAACGGCAACTGCCGGGGGAATGCCGATAAAAAACAGCAGCGGAGTGATCAAAAATCCTCCGCCGACACCGAACATGCCAGATAAAACACCGACGACCCCACCGATCCCCAACAGCAGGAATGGGCTGACAGAAACTTCGGCTATGGGAAGGTATACGTGCATACCCTCTTAGAACGGTTGCGGCATGCAAAATCAACTCTGCATGCCGCCTTGCAGCGAACAGGACTGAAACTCCATTCGGAACTGGCCTTATCAGCGCTCTTTGATGTAGGGCTCTCCGCCTGCCCGTGGTGGCACGGCCTTGCCGACAAAACCGGCCAGAATAACAACTGTCAGGATATAGGGCAGGGCGTCCATCACCTGGACCGGAATCACTACGCCACCAAGATCGATGTTTTGGAACCGAAGTGCTACCGCCTGAAGCAGGCCAAACAGCAAACAGGCCCACATGGCGTGCCACGGACGCCATTTGGCAAAGATCAAGGCGGCCAGCGCAATAAAGCCACGACCAGCGGTCATTTCCTTGACGAACCCCGCCTGCAAAGCCGTTGCCAGGTAAGCACCTGCAATACCACAAAGTACACCACAGATCGCGACGGCTGCGAAGCGCAGGCCAACCACGGACACGCCTGCTGTGTCGACCGCTGCCGGGTTTTCACCCACAGCTCGCAGGCGCAGGCCGAACCGTGTGCGGAAGAGCACCCACCATGTCGCTGGGACCATCAGGAATGCGACATAGACAAGGATGGAATGGCCTGAGAGCAGTTCGGAATAGATCGGGCCGACAATCGGAACCCCTCCGAGCGCGTCGGAAAATGGAAAATTGATAGGCTCGAACCGGCCGCCACCAAAGAGCGAGGGCGTGCGACCGCCCTGCTGGAACCAGCTTTGGGCGACAAGCACCGTCAGGCCCGAGGCAAGAAAGTTGATGGCGACACCCGAGATCAGCTGGTTGCCCCGGAAGGTTATCGATGCCAACCCGTGCAGTCCTGACAGCACCAGTGACGATCCGATACCAGCCAGCAGGCCCAGCCAGACTGACCCTGTAACCGCCGCGACAGCCGCAGAAAAGAACGCGGCTACCAGCATCTTACCTTCCAGCCCGATGTCGAAAATGCCAGCCCGTTCCGAATACAGACCGGCCAAACAGGCCAGCAAAAGCGGCGTGGAAAGGCGGATGGTCGAATCCAGAACCTGGATGAGGGTTACAAAGAAGTCCATTACTCTGCCCTCTTCCGCATACCAAGGAACAGTTTCTCAAGCGGCATCCGTACCATGTTGTCCAGTGCCCCAGTGAACAGGATCACCAGCGCCTGAATGACCACGATCAGTTCGCGGGGGATCGATGCCCACAGTGCCAGCTCGGCCCCGCCCTGATACAGGAACCCGAACAAAAGCGCGGCCAGCAATACGCCGAAAGGATGTGATCGCCCCATAAGGGCCACTGCAATCCCGATGAACCCAGCACCCTCGGTCGAGTTCAGGACAAGGCGCTCCGCCTCGCCCATAACGTTGTTGATGGCCATCAGACCTGCCAGCGCACCCGAGATCAGCATCGCAACAATGGTAATGCGAACCGGCGAGATGCCGGCATAGACCGCGCCGGTTTCTGAGTGGCCGTAAGCACGGATTTCATAGCCCAGCCGGGTCCGCCAGATCAGCGCCCAGACGACGACACAGGCCAGCAAAGCGATGAAGAACGTAATGTTTACCGGAGCCCCCCGGAACACCACGTTCTCTGCGGTTGAGAACATTGACTGGAATGTTGGCAGATGGACGGATTCGGGGAACCGTGCGGTTGCCGGGTCCTGCGACCCTTGCGGGCGCATGACATTGACCAGCATGTAGTTCAGAAAGGCAGCGGCAATAAAATTGAACATGATCGTGGTGATCACGATATGGCTGCCGCGCTTGGCCTGAAGATAGGCCGGGATAGCGGCCCAAAACGCGCCGAACAGCATTGATGCGGCGCAGGCCGCAAGCAATGCAATGCTCCAATGCGGCCAGTCGACGTAAAGGCAAACCATGGCCACCCCAAGACCGCCCAGCATCGCCTGACCTTCGCCACCGATGTTGAACAAGCGGGCGTGGAATGCGACGGCGACCGCAAGACCGGTAAACATGAAATTCGTCGCGTAATAGAGCGTATAGCCCCAGCCATAGGTTGACCCCAACGCGCCCGAAACCATCAGCTTAACAGCTTCGACGGGGTTTTCTCCGATGGCGAGGATGACCAGCGCCGACAGGATAGCGGCCAGCATCAGACTGATCAGCGGGATCAGAACGACATCGGCCCATTTAGGCATTTTTTCCATCCTACGCGGCCTCTCCTGCAACACCGGCCATCAGCAGGCCAAGTTCTTTTTCATCTGTTTCATTGGGCAGCCGTTCACCCATGATATGCCCGTCGAACATCACTGCGATCCGGTCGGACAGCGAGAATATCTCTTCCAACTCAACCGAAACCAGCAGGATCGCCTTGCCTTGATCGCGCAGGGCTACGATCTGCTTGTGAATGAATTCGATCGCGCCGATGTCAACGCCGCGCGTCGGCTGGCCGACCAGCAGCAGGTCAGGGTTTCGCTCGATTTCGCGGGCAACGACGATTTTCTGCTGGTTTCCACCCGAAAAGCTCTTGGCTGCAAGCCAAGGATCCGGTGGCCGGACATCGAATTTCTCGATCTTGGCTTCGGTATCAGCACGCAGCGCGGCATTGTCCATGAACAGACCCCGCTGATAAGCGGGGTCCCGGTGATAGCCAAAGGCCACGTTTTCCCACGCGTGGAAATCCATAATCAGGCCTTCACGCTGCCGATCTTCCGGCACATGCGCAATATGCTGTGCACGACGCGCCTGACCGTCTGATCCGGCACCGCTTAGGGCCAGCGGTTCGCCGTTCAGCTTGATCGAGCCTTGTCCCGGACGCATCCCGCCCAGAACCTCCAGCAGTTCCGACTGCCCATTGCCCGCCACACCGGCAATACCGACGATCTCACCGGCACGCACGGTCAGGTCGATACCTTTGACCCGTTCAACACCGGCGGAATCGAAAACGCTCAGCTTTTCGATCTCAAGGATGGGTTTGCCCGGCGTCGCAGGCACCTTGTCGACTTGCAGCAAAACCTTGCGGCCTACCATCAGCTCGGCCAGTTCTTCAGGGCTGGTGTCCAAAGTTTTCACCGTAGCTGTCATCTGCCCACGGCGCATGACCGAAACGGTATCGGTGTTTTCCATGATTTCGCGCAGCTTGTGGGTGATCACGATGATCGTTTTCCCTTCGGCCCGCAGACGATCCAGGATACGGAACAGCTGGTCAGCCTCTGCCGGGGTCAGAACACCAGTCGGTTCATCCAGAATCAGAATCTCGGCCTTGCGATACAACGCCTTCAAAATTTCGACACGCTGCTGCATCCCCACACCGATCTCATCAATGCGTTTGTCGGGGTCAACGAACAGTTCGTATTCTTCTTCCAGTTCTTTCAGCTCTTTACGCGCCTTGGCCAGAGACGGAGCCAGAAGGCCGCCATCTTCAGCACCCAGAACGATGTTTTCCAGAACCGTGAAATTCTCCACCAGCTTGAAATGCTGAAACACCATCCCAATGCCCGAGGCGATAGCCGCCTGGCTGTCAGGGATTTCGGTTCTTGTTCCGTTGATCCAAATTTCACCTTTGTCGGCTTTGTAAAAGCCGTAGAGGATGCTCATCAGCGTGGACTTGCCCGCACCGTTTTCACCGATGATCCCATGGATCGTACCGGGGGCGACGCTGATTGAGATGTCTTTGTTGGCCTGAACCGGCCCAAAGGATTTGGAAATCCCTTTGAGCTCAATGGCGGGGACGGTCATGTCTTACCCTCAACTGCCGAAAAGCCCATCCGGCAGGTGGCACGGATGGCAGAGTGGATGGCAGGGCGGAAGAGTTCCTTCCGCCCCGCGCGGTATCAGAACTGCAGTGCGGGGCAGCTGTCGTTCTCGTAATAGCTGACAACGGTGATATCGCCGTTGATGATGGCTTTACGGGCTTCTTCCACCGCATCGTTCATTTGGGCCGAAACAAGTTCTTTGTTGTTATCGTCCATGGCGACACCAACACCTTCCTCGGCCAGACCCATTGTGAACACGCCGGTTTCTACGGCGTCACCTGCTTTCATCGCGTCATACACCGCGACGTCCACACGCTTCAGCATCGACGTCAGGACCTTGCCCGGATGCAGGTGGTTCTGGTTGCTGTCCACGCCGATCGACAGGATGCCTTCGTCAGCTGCCGTTTGCAGAACGCCTACACCTGTACCACCAGCCGCGGCATAGATCACGTCAGCACCCTGGCTGATCTGTGCTTTTGTAAGTTCCGAACCTTTTACAGGATCGTTCCACGCCGCAGGGGTAGTGCCGGTCATGTTGGCGACAACATTGATGTCCGGGTTCACGGCTTTGGCGCCTTGTGCGTATCCGCAGCCAAAGTGGCGGATCAGCGGAATGTCCATACCGCCGATGAAGCCAACGGTGCCCGATTTCGATGCCATCGCTGCCATCATGCCAACCAGGTACGATCCTTCATGCTCGGCAAAGCCGATCTGGCGGATGTTGGGGATGTCCAGCCAGTTCACGTCGACGGCCACGAATTTGGTTTCAGGATAGTCACCTGCAACGGCCGACAATGGATCAGCCATACCAAAGCCCATGGTGATGATCGGGTTGGCACCTGATTCTGCGAAACGGCGCAGAGCCTGTTCGCGCTGTGCTTCCGACTGGATCTCGATCTCGCGGTATTCGCCGCCGGTCTCATCGGCCCAACGCTGCGCGCCATTATATGCGGCTTCGTTGAAAGATTTGTCGAACTTGCCGCCCAGGTCAAAGATCAGCGCCGGTTCAGCGAAAGCTGCACCTGCGGTCAGAGCGACAGCAGCGGCAGCACCCATCAAGGATTTCATCAGGGTCATTTAAGTCTCCCATTTTTTTGTTGGCACGAAGTCAGATTAGCCCCGTTTACCCACTTTTAGCGAGCATAAGTGTTGTGATGGCGGGAATTAAGGACGTTTGCAACCGTCATGGTCAATTGATTTCTGACCAAATGGTCTAAAAAATCTTTGGTTGCCGTTAGGGCAGTGGGCGTTCCATCACAAGAGCATCGATATTTGGGCCTGTTTTTCTGGAATAATACCCCTTGCGCCGACCGCACTGGCGATACCCGCATTGCCCATAAAGCGCGATTGCTGCAACATTGTCGGCAGCCACGTCCAGAAAAGCGCGGTTTGCCTGCAAAGTGACTGCCCGGTCGTGCCAGTTGCGCATGGTCTGAAACCCGAGACCTTGTCTTTGAAACGCGGGGTGAGTCGCAATCGTCAGCAACTCTGCCTCACCCGCGATCACCTGAAACAGGGCAAAGCAACGGTCATCCCCGACGTAATCAGTTAACCGGTTCTCCAAAAGGCTGGCGAATTCATCGGCAGTCCATGGGCGTGACTGGGTGAACGCCGCTGCATGTGTCGCTGCCATCTCGTAAGGCGTCATTGGTCCAGCAACACAGGCGGCACATCTCGGGACGGGGCCGCGTCCGCAGGTCTGACATATAGCGGGGCTGGAGACGCACTGACGCTGTGCCATCGTCTTGCGGCAAGTCTGGCAACGGCTTGTACCTGCAATGCGGGGTCGGGGCAGACATACAAAGGCCCATGCTGTTCGGCCTCGCCCAAAGGCAACAGGCAAGGGCCGGTTCCGGGAAGTTGTACATACACCTGTTCGCGCGGCGCAGGGATGGCTGGTAGCTGTCCCTCTTCTGCCAGTTCAATCAGAGCATCGAATCCAGAAACGCCCACCGCCGGGACGCCAAGGCCCAAGGCAAGGCCCCGGGCGGCAGAGACCGAGATGCGTATACCCGTGAAATTGCCGGGCCCAATCCCAACACCGATAGCGTCCAGATCGGCCCATACGCAACCAGCCTCGGTCAGCACTTCTTGCAGCAAGGGCATCAATCGTTCGGCTTGACCCCGTGACATGCCTTCGACACGGGATACTGCGATCACACTGCCACGCAACAAAGCGGCCGCGCAATGCGCGGCCGATGTATCAAATGCCAGGATCGTCGGGTCAGACGGCAACTGGGCGAACCTCAGTCACTTCGGGGATGTAATGGCGCAGCAGGTTTTCGATACCCATCTTCAGTGTCAGGGTCGATGACGGGCATCCCGCGCAGGCGCCTTGCATGTGCAGATAGACGACGCCGCGATCAAAACCATGAAAGGTGATGTCGCCACCGTCCTGTGCCACGGCCGGGCGCACGCGGCTGTCCAGCAGGTCTTTGATCTGATTGACGATCTCTGCATCTTCTCCGGTATGTTCGGCATGACCCGAGGCCGCTGCCGCGTCGGCACCCATGACGGGTTGGCCGGATTGATAGTGCTCCATCACTGCGCCAAGAATTGCAGGTTTGATGTGATCCCACTGAACATTGTCGGATTTGGTCACAGTGACAAAATCGTTTCCAAAGAACACACCGGTCACGCCGTTTACGGCAAAGATTCGTTTGGCCAATGGGGACTTGTCACCAGCCTCGGCTGTCGGGAAATCCGCGGTTCCAGCCTCAAGAACCGTTTGGCCGGGCAGAAATTTCAACGTGGCCGGGTTTGGGGTGGATTCGGTCTGGATGAACATGAGGCAGCTCCGTCTGAGGTGTTTCTGATATGCGCTCAGGGGTCGGAGAAGTCAATATTTGGAACGATTCTAAATTGTGACCGCGTAACGAATCGCGTCATCCAAGCGGTCATCCCCCCAAAACAGCTCTGTTCCTGCCACGAAAGTCGGTGCGCCGAACAAGTCAAGTGCTTTTGCGCGCGCGGATTGCTCGAACAGCGCAGCCTTGATGCTCGGATCTTTTGCGCGATTCATCACTGCCGCAGGCAGACCCGCCATCTTTAGGCAATCCTCAAGCACGTCTTCGTCAGAAATGTCCCTCCCGCCCCCAAATTCAACGCTGAAGACAGCCTTTGCGAAGGAAGCCCGTTCTTCGCCATGCTCAAGGGCCAGAGCCAGGCGCGCTGCGGTGAGAGAGTATTGCGGGAACGGGTCAGGCCGAACCAACGGCAGCCCTCGTGCGCTGCAAAGACGTTCCATGTCGCGCCACATATAGCGCCCTTTGGCCGGATACAGGTTGAACGGCGACGTGCGCCATCCCTGATCCGCGAAAATCGGACCCAACAGAAAAGGCTGCCAATCGACCGAGACACCTTTGTCCTGCGCGGCCTGTTCGATCCGCATCGCGCTGAGATAGGAATAGGTCGAGGCGAAGTCGAACCAGAACAGCAACATCTTCGCCATGTTCGATCCTCAGGTGATTTCTTCCAGCTTTTCCTTGCTCAGATCACCGGGAACAATCGTGATCGGGATCGGCAGGCTGCCAGAGTTCTTAGTGAGCTGGGTCACCAGCGGGCCGGGGCCTTTTTTGTCAGTCCCCGCCCCAAGAACAAGAACGCCGATCTCAGGGTCAGACTGAACGTGTTCGATGATCTGCGGCACCGGATCACCTTCGCGAATGGCCAGTTCAGGTTCTACATTCTGTTTGTCGCGCATCCATTTGGCGAAGACTTCGAAATGGGCATGGATGCGTTCCCGGGCTTCTTCGCGCATGGTTTCGGCAACACCGATCCAGTGATTGAACTCGTCCGGCGGAATAACCGACAAGATCGTCACGCCACCACCTGTATGCGCGGCACGCATCGCGGCGAACCGCATTGCGTTCAGGCATTCACGGCTGTCATCCAGAACAACTAAGAACTTACGCATGGGTGTCCTCTTCAATTTTAAGGGATCATGCCCGAGCGTTTGCGTGCTGGCAACTCGGACACGTTCATGTCGATGTACTAGCGTTCGCTTGCAGCCCAGTCCCAGTAAAGTGTGCGGGCACGGCGGGCAATGGGACCAACCTGAAACTGTGTGTCCTCCAGCGCAGTCACCGGTGTGATCTTGCTCATATTGCCGGACATGAAAACCTCGTCCGCCTGGTGAAAATCCTCGAAACCCAAGACCGTTTCATGAACTGTGACACCATCCTCGCGCAGATTCTTGATATGTCGCGCCCGCGTGATCCCTGCCAAAAATGTGCCGTTGGGGATCGGGGTAAAGACCTCGCCATCCTTGACCATGAAGATGTTGGCCGTTGCCGTTTCGGCCACATTGCCCATCGCGTCAGCGACCAGAGCGTTCGAGAATCCTTTGGAGCGTGCCTCTTGCAACATGCGCGCATTGTTGGGGTAGAGGCACCCGGCCTTGGCATTGACCACAGCCGATTCCAGTACCGGGCGACGGAATCGCGTGGTCGCCAGCGTGGCCGAAGCCGTTTCAGGTGCCATTGGGATTTCTTCCAGACAGATGGCAAACCCTGTGCTGTTTTCCTGCGGAACGATTGCCGTGCTATCGCCGTCAATGCCCCAATACAACGGGCGGATATAGACAGCCGTGTCAGGGCTGTAGGCTTGCAACCCTTCATGCACCAATTCGACCATCTGCTCGGTTGTCATGGTCGGTGTCAGCATCAGGGCTTCGGCGGACCGGTTCACCCGGGCGCAGTGCGCGTGCAGATCAGGGGCCAACCCGTCGAAATAACGGGCGCCGTCAAAGACCGAAGACCCTAGCCACGACCCGTGATCCGCTGCGCGCATGATGGGAGTATCCCCGTCATGCCATTGGCCCTGAAAATAGGTCCGGATGTTTTTGCCGGTTGCCATGACGCCCTCCTGTGGTTCAGGCAGACCCTAGGAGGGCGTCAGGCGAAGGTCCAGTGCATTCAGCGTGATGCTGATCCGACCATACCGACGATTTCATAGGTCTTTTGCAGGATCGGAGCGGCGATCTGACGCGCGCGCTCGGCTCCGTGAGCCAGAATCCGGTCAATCTCGGCCTGTTCCCCCATAAGACGCGACATCTCAGTCGAGATTGGGGCCAGCTTGGCGACTGCCAGATCAGCCAACATCGGTTTGAAATCACCGAACTGCTTGCCCCCAATTTCGGCCAGAACCTGGTCGATGCTCTGGTCGCTGAGTGCTGCGTAAATATTGACCAGATTGCGCGCTTCCGGGCGGCCCTCCAGACCTTCGACATCCGACGGCAAAGCGTCAGGGTCGGTCTTGGCCTTGCGGATTTTCTTGGCGATCGCATCGGCATCATCGGTCAGGTTGATCCGGCTCATGTCCGAGGGGTCGGACTTTGACATCTTCTTGGACCCATCCCGCAAGCTCATGACCCTTGTGGCTGACCCTTCGATCACCGGCTCGGTGATGGGAAAGAAATCGACGCCAAAATCGTTGTTGAATTTTATGGCGATGTCGCGGGTCAACTCCAGATGCTGTTTCTGGTCTTCTCCAACTGGCACATGGGTTGCGTGATAGATCAGAATATCGGCTGCCATCAGAGCAGGGTAGGCAAACAGGCCAAGCGAAGCGTTCTGCTGGTTTTTGCCCGCCTTGTCCTTCCACTGGGTCATGCGCTGCATCCAACCCATGCGCGCGACACAGTTGAATATCCAGGCCAGTTGCGCGTGTTCCGGCACCTGACTTTGGTTGAACAAGATTGATTTTTCCGGGTTTAGACCGGAAGCGATGTAACCGGCACAAAGCTCCCGCGTTGCATGCTGCAACTCGGTTGGGTCTTGCCAGACGGTGATCGCGTGCAGATCGACCATGCAATAGATAGTCTCAAATTCCTCGCTCTGCATTCTCACCCAGTTCCGAAGCGCCCCGAGATAGTTGCCGAGATGCAAATTGCCCGAAGGCTGCGCACCGGAAAACACGCGTGGCGTGAATTGGGACTCAGTCATCAAAGGGAACTCCTGTCTGGAAAAATCAGCCCCCGTCGCTTACCCATGAGGCAAAGGGACGTCAACAGCCGCGAAAGGCCAGCCCAATGAGCAGTGAGCATTACACACCGCCTGTGAACCCTCTGCCACCTGCTGTGGTGGCGTTGGTTCTGTTCATCATCGGGATAGAAATTGCCTTCACGCTGGGATCACGCGGGCTGGTCGGAGGGCCAACAGCGGTGGGCTGGCGGCTGGATGCGATCCAGCATTACGCGTTCTCGGCGGATATTTTCGACTGGATGGTTCTGAACGGGCGCTGGCCATTCGAACATGTCATCCGCTTCGTGACCTACCCCTTTGTATCCGCCAATTTCACCCAGGCGATTTTCGTCTGTGTTTTCGTGCTGGCGATGGGCAAAATGGTTGGCGAAGTGTTCGGCGGTTTCCCAATGCTGCTGATTTTTGTCGTGTCGGGCATTGGCGGCGCATTGGCCTACGCCGTGTTACTGGACCCGCGCTATCCGCTGATCGGAGGGTTCCCGCCTGTGTACGGTCTGATCGGCGCATTTACGTGGTTGTTGTGGCGCAAACTGTCACTTGTAGGTGCAAACCAAGCACGGGCATTTCAATTGATTGCCGTCCTTATGGGCATACAATTTCTTTTCGGCCTGATCTTTGGTGGCAACTGGGAATGGGTTGCTGATCTGGGTGGGTTTGCCACCGGTTTTGGCTTGTCTTTTCTTGTTGCACCGGGCGCTTGGTCCCGGATCGTAGGACGCATTCGCCGGGATTGATCAGGACCGGCGCAGGGCGTGTTTGAACTCCGACAGTTTGAAAGCGCCGAAGATATGGCCCAAAAGGAAATATGAGACGGCAGCGACCATGATCAGGACCAGCAGTGCCAGATAGCGCCAGCCGGGAACATCCAATGCCCACCCGAACAGGTAGAGCGCTGCGTATAAGATCGCGCCCATCCCAAGCGAAGCGGCGACAATCCGGCCCGCGCGCTTTTTGAACCGGACATCAAAGCGCGCCTCTTCACCCATACGTCGTGCGCCGAAAGCCAGTAGCACCACCATCGCCCACCCCGCAGTCGATGCGGCAATTGCTGGCGCGATCCAGCCCACCAGTGGAAACAGACCAAACGCCAGAGCTGCGTTCACGATCATCGCAACAACCGCGTAGTGAAACGGGGAACGTGTATCCTCGCGCGCAAAGAACAGCGGTTGCAGCAATTTTTGCAACATGAAGGCCGGAAGCCCGACCCCGTAGATGGCAACCGCAAGGGCCGTGGCGGCCGTATCCTCGGGGCCGAACTGACCACGTTCGAACAGCACCGATACGAGAGGGTATGGCATAACCACGAAGGCCACAGTCGAAGGCAGCGTTAGCAGCAGTGTGAACTCACCGGCCCGGGAAAAGGCATTGCGTGCGCCCTCTTTGTCCTCCGCACGCAAACGGCGGGACAGGTCCGGCAACAAGACTATGCCGACAGCAATGCCTACAACACCCAAAGGCAACTGGTAGAGCCTGTCTGCGGCAAAAAGCCAGCTGACGGCATTTTCGGTTTTCGATGCAACCAATTGCCCGACAACCAGATTGACCTGTGTGACCCCCATCGCCAGCGCGGCCGGGACCGCGATACGTACCATCCGTCGCATTTCGGGCGTCAGGCGCGGCATGCAGGGGCGGATGTGGATGTCGGCGCGTTCGGTTGCGATCCAGACCAGCGCCATTTGCGCGACACCGGCGACCGGAATGACCGGGATCAGCCACCGGATCACCTCGCCGCCGGACATGGCACCGGCGATCAGGGCGGTGCAGGCGAAAATATTCAGCAAAACAGGTGCGGCTGCCGCCGCCGCGAACCGTCCGGTTGCGTTCAGAACGCCTGAAAACAAGGCAGCCAGAGACATGAACAGGATGTATGGAAACACAACATATCCATAGTCCACCGCCAGATCGAACCGTTCATCGCCGTAAAACCCTTCGGCGGTCAGCCACACCAGACCGGGCATGAAAACCATGGCCAGCCCGACCAGCGCAAGAACAGCCACGGCCAGAAGATTGAATGCGTCCTGCGCAAAACCCTGAGGGTTTTCGTCTGCTTCCAGTCGTTTGGAAAACATCGGCACAAAGGCCGCGTTAAATGCCCCCTCGGCGAAAAAGCGGCGGAACATGTTGGGCAGGCGAAAGGCTGCAACAAAAGCATCCATCACTGGGCCCGGTCCGATATAGGCCGTCAGCAGTATTTCCCGTAGAAACCCCAGAATTCGGCTGGCGAGCGTCCAGAAGCCGACCGTGAACAGGCCCGAGAACAAGCGTATTTGCTTCATGAGGCCGCACGCTCGGCGCCTTCGGTGATTGCCGTGCGCAACTTGGCCTCAAGCCCGCGCTGCTTGCTTTCCGAGTAATATTTCAAGCCAAACATGTCCTTGACGTAGAACGTATCGACCACCTGTTCGCCATAGGTCGCGATCACGGCATTGGCGATATACACGTTCGCCGCGGCCAGGGTCCGGGTCAGATCAAACAGCAGGCCGGGGCGGTCGCGTGTGTCCACCTCGATGATCGTGTAGATTTCAGAACCCTCATTATCGAATGTGATATGCGTTGGTACGTTGAAAGCGCGTTCGCGTTTTTTGATTTTGTCACGCGACTTCAGCGCTTCCTTGGCGACGACTTCACCGCGCAGGGTCTTGTGAATCATCTGCGTCAAGCGAGGAAGGCGCGATGCCTCGAACGGGTGCCCCTCGGCGTCCTGTATCCAGAACGCGTCCGTTACATAGCCGTCTTTGGTGGTATAGCTGCGGGCATCGACGACATTCGCGCCAACCAAGGCCAGTGCCCCGGCGATGCGGGCAAAAATACCGGGGTGATCGCCCATCGCGAAACAGGCCCGCGTCGCATCACGGTCTTCATCAGGTTGCAGGCGAATTTCCATCGCGCCTGGATCGCCGCTTTGTTCCAGCGCGTGCAGCATCTCGGCAAATTCGATATGCGTCGCAAGATTCAGGCCCTGCCAATACGGGGCGTAGTGGCGCCCGGTCTCGACCTTGAGGTCAGCTTTGGACCAGTTGTCCAAAGCACGGCGCAGCGCTGTTTTGGCTTCGGCCCCCCGATTTGCCCGGTTCAGATCTTCCATACCGGTTTCCAGTGCACGCTTTGTTTCAGCATGCAGGGCGCGCAGCAGAGTGGCTTTCCAGTTGTTCCAGGTGGTCGGGCCAACGCCGCGAATGTCGCAAACCGTCAGAACCGTCAGCAGATCCAGCCGTTTGGTTGTCTGAACGGCCTTGGCAAAATCGCGCACCGTCCGAGGGTCGGAGATATCGCGTTTTTGGGCCATATCGGACATAAGCAAGTGATAGCGCACCAGCCATTCAACGGTTTCGGAATCCGATTTGTTCAGGCCGAGCCGAGGCGCCACCTTGCGCGCGATCTGCGCCCCGAGAATCGAGTGGTCTTCGGGGCGACCTTTCGCAATGTCGTGCAAAAGAAGCGCGACATACAGCACCTTGCGATTGACCCCGCCTTTCAGAATCGAAGAGGCCAGAGGCAGAGATTCGACCAGCTCTCCGCGTTCGATCTGGGCAAGATTGACGATGCACTGGATCGTATGCTCGTCCACCGTATAGCTGTGATACATATTGAACTGCATCATTGCCACGATGTGCTCGAACTCGGGCAGGAAAGCGGACAGCACGCCCAACTCGTTCATCCGTCGCAATGCGCGTTCCGGGTTGCCATGTTTCAACATCAGATCCAGGAAAATGCGCTGAGCTTCCTTGTCGCCGCGCATTTCGTCATCGATCAGATGCAGGTTCGCGCTCACCAGCCGCATGGCATCAGGATGGATCAGCATACCTGTCCGCAAACCTTCTTCGAACAGGCGCAGCAGGTTCACTTTGTCGGAGAGAAATTTCTCAGGTTCCACCAGATCCAGACGACCGTGAACCACCTTGTACCCTGCCTTGACCCGTCGACGCCTGCGGAAAATGCGTTCCAGCAGCGGCGCACCTTTCATATGCAGCGATTCGAGTTTGGTCAGGAAGATGCGCGTCAACTCACCCACGCGGGTGGCTTCGCGGAAATACCGCTGCATGAACACTTCGACTGCGCGACGCCCGGCACGGTCCTCGTACCCCATGCGTGCGGCGACCTCGACCTGCATGTCAAAGGTAAGCTGCTCGGTCGCGCGACCGGTGACAAGATGCAGGTGCGAGCGCACAGCCCAAAGGAATTCTTCGGCCTGAACAAAGGTTTTGAACTCTTCGGGGGCGAACAAGCCCAAAGGCACCAGTTCGGCCACGTCCTGAACGCCATAGATATATTTCGCGATCCAGTAGAGGGATTGCAAATCGCGCAAGCCGCCTTTGCCTTCTTTCACGTTGGGTTCGACCATGTAACGCTCGCCTTGTTTGTGGTGGCGTTCATCACGTTCGTGCAATTTGGCTTCAATGAACTCGCGTTCGGTTCCCTTGAACAGTTCGTCTTTCAGCCGTCGGTCCAACCCGTCCGCCAGCGCCTTGTCACCGGCCAGATAGCGTTGCTCCAACATCGCTGTGCGGATTGTGAAATCCTCGGCACCCAGCCGCAGACAATCCTTGATCGTGCGTGACGAATGCCCGACCTTCAGCCGCAAATCCCACAGGACATAAAGCATCGACTCGATGACGCTCTCGGCCCATGCGGTGATCTTGTAGGGGGTGAGGAACAGCAGATCGACGTCGGAAAACGGCGCCATTTCCCCGCGCCCGTAACCGCCAACAGCCAGAACGGCGATCTTTTCTCCTTGGGTGGGCGTTGCAAGCGGATGCAGGCGTGCGCTTGAGACCAGCATCGCCGTCCCAACCAGTTGATCCGTCAGGTATGTATATGAGCGCGTGAGTGCGCGCGCGTCGAAAGGACGTTCGCCAAATGCCTCTGCAATGGCCGCGCGGCCGGCCTTTTGAGCCTCGCGCAGAATGCGCACCGTCTCGGACCGCATTTTGGTGTTGTCCGGGCAGACCTCAAAGGCCTGAGCCAGCGCATCATTGACGGCAGTGCTGTCGAAAATGTCCCCGGCGGGGCAGATCAACGCGCTTTCGGGCACGTTGATCGCGCCCGTCAGATCAGAAACCGGCACCAGAGAAGCTTTGTGGGGCAGGGTCAATCACAACCACCTGTTTGTTCTGGATCGTGGCAACCGCCAGACCGCGTTCGTTGGTGCCGTCCGGGCGCAGACGGAAGATGCCGCCAACGCCCTGGAAACCGGCGCTCTGTGTCAGGGCCGAAGCGGTCAGGGCGTCTGATTTGCCCTGGCTGACCAAGGCGCCAATTGCGGCGATACCGTCATAGGCCAAACCGCTGATCGGGTGCGGTGCTTCGCCGTAGGTTGCGTTGTAACGCTGACGGTAGGCTTGTGCCTTGGACGGGTCAGGCAGCGCAAACCACCCCCCCTGAACCCCCGGAAGCTCCAGAGTTTGCGGAGGGATATCCCAACGTGTCAGGCCAATGAATTGCGTGGTTGCCGGAGAAACACCGGCCTCTGGCAGCAATTGCGAGAACAGCGGCAATGCCCCCGCCGTGGTCGCCGTCAGGAAGATCGAATCCGCGCCCGTCGAATCGACAGTGGCCTTGATCGTGGGAACCGCATTGATGACGCCCTGTTGCGACCGGTCGTATGCGACGGTCCCTGCATTGTTGACCCGGCTGTTCGCTATGGCATTGGCGATTGCGGACCGGCCCAGTTGTCCTGCGGCGTCGTTGCTGTGCACGACCACCGTGTTGACCTTGCCTTGACTGCCCGCATAATTCACCAGCCGGTTGGCCGTGTTGTCAAAGGTCGGGCCCAATACAAAGACGTTGCCGCCTGCAATGCTGGCGTTGTTTGAAAACGAAAGAACGTTGACGTTCTTGCTCAGCACCGCCAATCCGGCAGCATTCGCTGCCTGGGCATATACCGGACCAATGATGATTTTTGCCCCGTCCGCAACAGCCTGCTGTGCAACGGCTGTCGCCGTGTTCGGGTTTCCGGCCGTGTCATAAACGCGTAAGTCGATCTGGACATTTGGCAAATCCGACATCGCAAGCCGCGCAGCATTCTCAAGGCTTTGCGCCAGCGCTGCATCACCAGATTGCGCAGATCCTCTGGGAACCAGCAAGGCGACAGGAACCGGCTTCGCGGTATTGATCGAGGGACCTCCGCCAAGACCACCTGGTTCACAGGCAGCAAGAAACGCTGCGGTCGTCAGGGCAGCGGCGACTTTCGCCAGCTTGCTTACGGGCTTGCAAACGGTAAACATCTAAATGAAAACTCCCTGATCCGGCGGCTGCGAATGCTTCTGTTCTGTTGAGCCGCGATAATAAACGTCACGCTGTGAGGGTCCAGCTTTGAATTTCCAAAAGATCAAGTTGGCTGCGGGCCTGTATTTTGTTGCCACTCCGATTGGAACAGCACGCGACATTACGCTCAGGGCCTTGGATGTTTTGGCCTCAGCCGATGTGATTGCGGCAGAAGACACCCGCAGTTTACGTCGCTTGATGGAAATACATGGCATCCCGCTGGAAGGCCGGCGAATCCAAGCCTATCACGACCACAGCGGCGCAGGCGCACGCGGCAAGATCATGGAGGCGCTGGCGCAAGGGCAATCGGTGGCCTACGCGTCCGAAGCAGGAATGCCGCTAATTGCCGATCCGGGCTATGATTTGGGCAAGCAGGCCGCCGAAGCCGGGTATACCGTGACCTGCGCCCCGGGCGCGTCTGCCGTTGTAACGGCCCTGACGTTGGCGGGGCTTCCCACGGACGCCTTCTTTTTTGCAGGCTTCCTTCCCAACGCATCCAAAGCACGCCGCACCCGTATCGAGGCGTTGAAGGACATCCCCGGCACATTGGTATTCTACGAATCTCCGAAACGCGTTGCCGCCTGTCTGTCAGACTTGGCTGAATGCCTGGGGCCTGAACGGCAGGCCGCGCTTTGTCGAGAGCTGACGAAAAAGTTTGAGGAGGTCCGCCGCGGCAGCCTGTCCGAACTGGCAGAGGAGTATCGGGACAAGACCGTCAAGGGTGAGATCGTCCTGCTGGTGGACCGCGGTCATTCGCAAAGTGTTAACGAATCCGATCTAGAAGAAGCTTTGAAACGAGCTTTGGAAAATCACTCAGTTCGGGATGCAGCGGATCTTGTATCGGAAATGTACGACCTGCCGCGCCGACCGATTTATCAGAAAGCATTGAAATTGGGCAAGGGATGACATGGGGCGGCGTGAACGACAGGGTTCGATCTCTTACCACGCCGGGCAGGCCGCAGAGTCACAGGTCGCCGCAGATTACGAGCGTCGGGGCTTTGCCATAGCGCATCGTCGCTGGCGGGGCGCTGGCGGTGAGATCGATCTGATTGTGCGCGACGGCGACGGGCTTGTGTTCATCGAAGTTAAAAAAAGCACCAGCTTTGAAAAGGCCGCTGCCCGGATCAGCCGCAGGCAGATCGAACGGATTTACGCCTCTGCCGCGCAGTTCTTGAAAAACGAGCCGGACGGGCAGCTGACAAACGTGCGCTTTGACGCGGCGCTTGTGGATGGTTCTGGCGCGGTTCAAATCATCGAAAACGCCTTTGGTTTTGGCTAAGCCCCATTGAACCCACAGGCGTGCTGGTCCATGTATCTGGCGGGAAACTGAGGGACATGCCATGAAAATCGCCTTTCAAATGGACCCGATCGGGGCCGTGGATATCAACGCCGACAGCTCATTCCGTCTGGCGGAAGAGGCACAGGCGCGCGGGCATTCTTTGTTTTTCTATGGTCCGGATCACTTGGCCTATCAGCAGGGTCGCATCACCGCGCGAGGTCACGACATGACTGTGCAAAGGGTTGCCGGAGATCCTGCGGTTCTGGGTCCTGAACGTGAGGTGGATCTTGCCGATTTCGATGTCGTCTGGCTGCGTCAGGACCCGCCTTTTGACATGCACTACATCACGTCCACGCATTTGCTGGATCGTCTCAAGGGTCAGACGCTGGTCGTCAACGATCCGTTCTGGGTGCGCAACTACCCGGAAAAGCTGTTGGTGCTGGATTTCCCCGACCTGACCCCGCCAACAACGATTGCGCGTGATTTGCAGACGATCAAGGCGTTCAAGGAAAAGCACGGCGATATCATCCTCAAGCCACTTTACGGGAATGGTGGCGCGGGTGTGTTCCGGCTTGACGCCAATGACCGCAACCTGACTTCCTTGCATGAGCTGTTCACCGGATTCTCGCGCGAACCTTTGATCGTGCAGAAATTCCTGCCGGATGTCAGCAATGGCGACAAACGGGTGATCCTGGTGGATGGAGAAGCGGTTGGTGCGATTAACCGGGTACCCGCCAAAGGCGAAACGCGGTCGAACATGCATGTTGGCGGACGTCCGGAAAAGATCGGCTTGTCTGACCGCGATCTTGAGATCTGCGCGGCGATTGGGCCTTTGCTGAAGGAAAAGGGTCAAGTCTTTGTCGGAATTGACGTTATTGGCGACTATCTGACCGAGATTAACGTGACTTCACCGACCGGCATTCAGGAGCTGGAACGGTTTGACGGCATTAATATTGCTGAAAAGATCTGGCAGGCCATCGAGGCTAAGCTTTAGGCCATAACCCGGGCAGAGATCCGAAAACTCAGCGCTTCAGCCACGTGTGGGCGGCGGATATCGGTCGCGCCGTCCAGATCGGCGATGGAGCGCGCCACCCTCAGGATTCTATGGAAAGCCCGGGCTGACAGGCCGAAACGATCAGCGGCTTTCAACAGCAGCTCTTTTCCTTCGGCATCGGGCGTGGCGATCTCTTCCAGTATTTTGCCTTCTGCATCAGCGTTTTGTCGTAACTCCGGCGTGTCACAAAACCGGTCTGCCTGAATGGCACGCGCCCTTTCGACACGTGCTGCAACCGTCGCCGAACTGTCGCCCGAAGGGGGCAGATCAAGGTCGGTAAAGCCCACGGGCGGAACTTCGATCCGCAGGTCGAACCTGTCCATCAACGGGCCCGAGATTCGGTTCAGGTAATCTTCGCCACATCCCGGAGCCCGCGAACAGGCACGGGACGGATCGGTCAGATAGCCACATTTGCAAGGGTTGGCGGCGGCGACCAGCATGAAACGACAGGGGTATTTCACATGGGCGTTCGCGCGCGCCACCATGACTTCGCCGGTTTCAATGGGTTGCCGCAGGGTTTCCAGAACGGTGCGTGGAAATTCGGGGAATTCATCCATGAACAGCACACCATTATGGGCCAATGAGATTTCGCCCGGTTTGGCCCCTTTCCCACCACCAACTATGGCCGCCATCGAGGCCGTGTGGTGCGGTTCGCGGAACGGGCGAGTGCGGTTTATTCCGCCTTCATCCAGTAACCCACATAGCGATTGGATCATCGACGTCTCCAGGGCTTCCACGGCAGTAAGCGGCGGTAAAATTCCGGGAAGCCGCGCCGCCAGCATGGATTTGCCCGATCCTGGCGTGCCGATCATGATCAAGTGGTGACGCCCGGCGGCGGCGATTTCCAGGGCGCGTTTGGCGCGCTCCTGCCCTTTCACATCGCGCAGGTCGCGGTTGGACGGTGTCAGGTTCACTTCGCCAGCTTGCGCCGCTGGCAAAGGGGATTGGCCCGAGAAATGGCGCACGACCTCTCCAAGTGATCCGGCACCGATCACTTGAGTGGCATCTACCCAGGCCGCCTCGGCGCTGGAGGCGCGCGGACAAAGCAAAGCGCGGTCTTCTGAAGCTGCCGTCATGGCGGCAGGCAAGGCACCGACAACCGGAACCAGAGAACCGTCGAGCGACAACTCTCCCAATGCAACGGTGCTTTCTGCGGCATCGGCAGGGATGATGTCGAGCGCCGACAAAAGCGCCACCGCAATGGGTAGGTCGAAATGGCTGCCTTCTTTGGGAAGGTCAGCAGGGGACAGGTTGATGGTGATCCGCTTGGACGGCAGCGCGATGGCCATCGCGTTCAGCGCGCTGCGGACGCGGTCACGCGCCTCGGACACGGCTTTGTCGGGCAGGCCCACGATGGAAAAGGCTGGCAGTCCGGGTGAGACCGCGCATTGCACCTCGACCGGGCGGGCATCGACCCCTTGAAAAGCAACGGTGTGGGCGCGGGCGACCATGGCAGTCCTGTTTTGGTTAACAGGACGTTGCTGCCACGGTTCTGGTTTAAGAGTCGTTAACGGCTGCGCGCATGGCCGCGAATTTGGGCCATGCTCCGGGGTCGGCCACAGTTTTGTTCCGGCAGAATGGGTTGCAGAACCCCCAGCATTGCCCGTCAAGCTCCAGGAAATCGGTGACAGGCTTGCCGGAATACGGGCAGGCGGCGTTGATTGACGGACCACCTGAAACCGGCTTCGCAGCAGAAACACCCCCGACTGGCCAAGGGCCGGACGGCAAGTCCTGCGCGTATGGGAAGGTGTCATACTCTACGGTCAATCCCATGGCGCGCCACTGTCTGACGATGGGATCAGAGAGCAGTTCCATGCAATAAGCCCGGTTCGCCTCTGACACCGGCAGCCCATATCCTATAATCCGCGCAGCAACGGGTGTGTAGAAGACGTCTGCCAGTGAATAGGCACCAAATAACGGGCCTTGGTCTGCCCCTGACACGCTCCTCGCATGTGCCCAGAGTGTTTCAATCCTCTCCAGGTCTGACAAAGTCGCCTCAGACGGCGTAAAGCCTTGCCACACGTTGCGCAGCTGCATGGCGCATTCTCCACGCAGGGCGCTGAATCCGGCTACCATTTCAGCGCATAGCCAGCGGGCCGTTGCCCGGGCTGCGGCATCCGAAGGCCACAACCCGGCATCGGGGTGGCGTTCGGCCAGTGTTTCGGCCATCGCCAGGCTTTCCCCCACAACCGTTCCATCCGGCATGCGCAGGGCAGGGACAAGGCGGGCAGGGGCCAGCGGTTCCATGTCTTGCGCCATAGTGCCGGAATAGAGGCCGATCATGTGGCTGCGATAGGGCAGGTTGAATTTCTCAAGCATCAACCAGCCGCGCATTGACCAGCTGGAGAAGAGGCGATCGCCGATATAAAGGTCATAAGTCATGCGCGGACGATGCCTCAGCTTTGCGGACCGGTAAATCAGTGATTTGTGTTGGACCTGTTCACGGAAGGTGATTGATCGACCCGACAGTCCACGCCCCGCCGTTGACAGCGATATCCGTCACCGAAAGGTTGTCGATCCGATGCGCAAAGGTCTGCTGCCCGTCCAGACCAAGGGCGCGCTGCACTTGTGTCAGGATCACGCCGAAATGCGCGACGATCACCAGATTGCGGCCCGTATGCGCGGACATAAGCGCGTCGATCGCGGAATCGACCCGGTCGCGGACCTCATTCCAGCTTTCACCTTGCGGTGGGCGGACATCACCGGGGTTGTCCCAATAGGCAAAAGCCAGCTCGGGGTCTTCGGCTTCAATATCGGCAAACCCGCGAAGCTCCCACTGACCGAAATGGATTTCCCGCAGGTCCGGGTGATGTGGCAGACGGTGACGCTGGCCCTGAATGGCCGAAGCAGTATCAATTGCGCGCGACAGGTCGGACGAAATCACAAGTGCATCGGATGGCAAATGGTCGTGCAGGCGCTTCAGCGCCGCTGTATCGCTTAGATCAGCAGGCAGATCGGACCAACCAACCATCGTCTTTGCATGCGTGGGCCCGTGGCGAACAAGATGCAGTCGTGTCACGGTAGCTGCCCTTTCAGGACCAACGGCAACCCGGCGGTCACTTGCACCACCAGATCAGCCTGCGCCGCAAGTGCGATGTTCAGCCGACCCTGCGCTTCGCGAAAGCGGCGGGCAAGCGCGTTATCCGGAACAATACCGTGCCCGACTTCGTTCGACACGATCACAATCTGCGCGGGGCATGCGCGCAGGGCCTTTAGCAGGTCAGTTTGGACTGCGCCCAGATCGGTTTCGGCCAGCAAGTGATTGCTGAGCCACATGGTGGCGCAATCGACCAGACACACCTGATCCGAGGACAGGCTGGACAGCACCGGCCTCAGGTCAAGGGGCTCTTCAATCGTGGTCCAACCGCCGCCCCGCTGTTCCAGATGGCGATCAACCTTCTGCCGCATCTCGTCATCAAACACTTGTGATGTCGCTAGATAAACTCGATTTTTCCCTGTGGAAACAACGAGGTCCTCGGCAAATGCCGACTTGCCCGAAGCAGCTCCACCCAGAATTAAGGTTAAATCTGACGCCACAGTACTTACCTAAAGATGATCCAATTGGTGCTGTTTTGCGTATCGGTCATAGGTCGGCATGGCAAGCCCGGCCAACGCCTGCAAATCAGGGGAGAGGTTTATGGCACTGGACAACGCGACAGATTTTTCGATGTCCCGGCAAGCGATGAAGGCCGAGTTGCTGGATGCTGAAACGGAACTGAGGCTGGCCTATGCCTGGCGTGACCAGCGTGATGAACAGGCGCTGCACCGCCTGATCACAGCGTATATGCGGCTGGCAATTTCGATGGCGGCCAAGTTCAAACGCTATGGCGCGCCGATGAATGACCTTATCCAGGAGGCCGGTCTGGGTTTGATGAAGGCCGCAGACAAGTTCGACCCTGATCGCGGGGTGCGGTTTTCGACTTATGCGGTGTGGTGGATCAAGGCGAGCATTCAGGATTATGTGATGCGGAACTGGTCCATGGTGCGAACGGGGTCCACCTCGGCGCAGAAATCGCTGTTTTTTAACATGCGTCGGGTTCAGGCCCGGCTGGAACGCGAGGCCGCAACCGAAGGGCTTGAACTGGACCGCCACCAGCTGCATCAGATGATCGCCACGGAAATCGGGGTTCCTTTGCGCGACGTTGAACTGATGGAAGGTCGGCTGTCAGGGTCGGATTTTTCACTGAACGCGGTGCAATCCGCCGACGAAGACGGGCGCGAATGGATCGATGCGCTGGAAGATGAACGCGAACAGGCCGCTGAAGCAGTTGAGCACACCCACGATACCGAACAATTGCGCCAGTGGTTGCTGATCGCGATGAACGCACTGAATGACCGCGAGCGGTTCATTGTGTGCGAACGCAAACTGCGCGAGCCTGCGCGGACACTGGAGAGTCTCGGCGTCGAGTTGGGACTGTCCAAGGAGCGGGTGCGACAGCTTGAGGCCGCAGCGTTCGCAAAAATGCGCAAGAACCTTGAAGCCCAGTCGAGCGAGGTGCAACACTTCATCGCATGAAACAGCTTGCGATTCTTGCGTGTGTTCTGGGCCTTATGGTCACAGCGGCGCGACCCGGACTGGCGGAAGATCTTATTTCCGATGATGTGGCTCTCGCGATGCGGGATGCAGATGTGGTAATTCTGGGTGAGGTTCATGACAATCCCCGCCACCACTTCATTCAAGCCGAAGCGATAAAGGAAATCTCACCCTCGGCCGTCGTCTGGGAGATGGTCACCGAAGAAGGCGCGCAACGGCTGGCGCAAAAAGCCGTCTCCAACCCGGAAGAGTTGAGCCGTATTCTGCAATGGGCAGAAAGTGGTTGGCCACCGCTCAGGCTGTATTATCCGGTGTTCAAAGCCTCAGGCGCGCCGGTTTACGGGGCCATGGTGCCGCGTGCTGCCGCGCGGGCTGCGATGGAACGCGGGGCCGCCACGGCGCTGGGTGCAGACGCGGCGCGCTATGGTTTGACTGTACCGCTGACGCCCGAGGAGCAGGAGGCGCGTGAGGCGGATCAAATGGCCGCGCATTGCGATGCTCTCCCACCCGAAATGTTACCCCAGATGGTCGCGATCCAGCGTTTGCGCGATGCGGTTCTTGCGCGCGCGGTGATACGCGCGATGGAAGAAACCGGCGGCCCGGTTGCCGTGATCACTGGGAACGGACATGCGCGCAAAGACCGAGGTATCCCGACATTTCTTGAACGCCTTCAACCCGGATGGAAGGTGGTCTCGGTCGGACAGTCCGAAGACGACATTATCGACGGTGACTTTGATATCGTAATCGACAGCCCCACAGTCGAGCGTGAAGACCCCTGTGCGGCGTTTCAGGTTCAGAATTAATCGCTGGAACAACCTGCTGGGCTTGCCTAATGTCGGGGCCGACCGGGACAGGAAGGGCTGAACATGCTGTCATCCAAACGCATTCTGCTGATCATAGGCGGCGGCATCGCGGCCTACAAATCGCTGGACCTGATCCGCAGGCTGCGTGAACGTGGCGCGGCCGTAACGCCTGTGCTGACGCGTGCGGCAGAGGAATTTGTAACACCTCTGTCCGTGTCTGCCCTTGCCTCAGAAAAGGTCTATGGTGACCTGTTCGATCTGACCGCTGAGGCCGAGATGGGTCATATCCAGCTGTCACGCTCCGCCGATCTGATCGTCGTGGCCCCCGCAACGGCGGACCTGATGGGCAAGATGGCCGGGGGGTTGGCAAATGACCTGGCATCGACCCTTCTGATGGCGACAGACACGCCTGTTCTGTGTGCGCCCGCGATGAATGTACGCATGTGGGAACACCCGGCGACGCGACGCAACCTGAAGCAGCTTCAAGCGGATGGCGTGCGCTTTGTTGGCCCAAACGAAGGTGATATGGCCTGCGGTGAATATGGGCCGGGACGCATGTCGGAACCGCTGGAAATCGTCGCGGCGGTTGAGGCGCAGCTTGCGGCAGGACCCTTGGTGGGAAAGCGCGTGCTGGTAACTTCGGGCCCGACGCATGAGCCGATTGATCCGGTCCGGTATATCGCGAACCGCTCTTCCGGGGCGCAGGGCTCGGCCGTGGCACAGGCGCTTGCGGATTTGGGGGCCGAGGTGATCTTTGTCACAGGCCCCGCAGACGTACCGCCTCCGGCGGGTGTGCAGGTCGTGCCGGTCGAGACCGCGCAACAGATGTCGGACGCGGTTGATGCGGCGCTGCCCGTCGATGCGGGCGTGTTTGCGGCTGCGGTGGCAGATTGGCGCGTGGCCAGTGCGTCGGACAAGAAGCTGAAGAAAAGCCGAGACGGGCTTCCGGTTCTGGAGTTTGCCGAGAACCCCGACATTCTCAAACGTGTCTCGCGGATGGAAAATGGGCGCCCACCTTTGGTTGTCGGCTTTGCGGCCGAGACCGATGACGTGATCGAACATGCTACCGCCAAGCGGCTGCGCAAAGGCTGTGACTGGATTGTTGCCAACGATGTCAGCCCTGCCACCGGGATCATGGGCGGGTCCGAGAATGCGGTTATCCTGATTTCGGACAGCGGAGCCGAGGAATGGCCGCGTATGGGCAAGGCCGAGGTTGCGCGGCGGTTGGCAAGCAGGATCGCGGACGCGTTGGCGGGCTGAAGGAAAGGCAAAACCATGGTTGCAATTCGAGTGATCCGCGAAGACGGGGCAGACCCCGCCGTGGCACTTCCGTCTTACGAAACTGCGGGTGCTGCTGGCGCGGACGTGCGGGCCAACTTGCCCCAGGGGGCTTCGATCATGCTGGAGCCCGGACAGCGGGCGCTTGTTCCGACCGGTCTGCGCATTGAAATCCCGCAGGGATACGAGGTTCAGGTTCGTCCCCGCTCGGGCCTTGCACTGAAATACGGGATCACGCTGCCCAATACACCGGGCACTATCGACAGTGACTATCGCGGACCTCTGGGGGTGATCGTAATGAATGCCGGTCAGGAACCGTTCGAGATTGTCCATGGCGATCGTATCGCGCAGCTGGTAGTTGCCCCTGTCGTGCAGGCGGCATTCGAACTGGCTGAGGCATTGGGTGAAACAGATCGCGGGGCTGGCGGTTTCGGCTCGACCGGGCGCGGCTGATGTTGCTGGTTCTTGTTCTGGCAGCGGGGCTATGGGGCGTTGGCTATATCGCCGGCACGTCAAAAACCGCGCGCGTGGTGTCGGTGAGTGTGTTGTTGGTCGGGGTGATCCTGTCTCATCTGATCTTTCCGGATGGGCATCCCCTGCGCGAAGCAACCGGTGGGTCCGCGGCACTGTGGCTGATCCTTGCGGGATTCGCGGCCATCGTTTTGCTGTATGGCCGTGTGTTGAAGGCCCTGCGCAACCGAGCGGTGCAGGCCTCCAAACCGGAAACCACCATGCCCTCTGACCGTTTCACCGAAACCGAACTGAACCGGTACGCCCGTCACATTGTGCTGCGCGAATTGGGCGGGCCGGGTCAGAAAAAGTTGAAACAAGCCCGTGTTCTGGTGATCGGCGCGGGAGGTTTGGGCGCCCCGGCGCTGCAATATCTGGCGGCCGCAGGTGTGGGTACAATCGGGGTCATTGACGACGACATAGTCGAGAATGCGAACCTGCAGCGGCAGGTGATCCACCGCGATGCAGATATTGATATGCCCAAGGTCTTTTCCGCCCAGCAAGCGATGGAGGCGCAGAACCCGAATGTGGTAGTTCGGCCCTTTCATCGCAGATTGAGCGATGAAATCGCGGCAGAACTTTTTGCCGACTTCGATCTGATCCTTGACGGTACGGACAATTTTGAGACCCGCTATCTGGCCAACCGGACTGCCGCCGCGCTGGGCAAGCCACTGATTTCGGGGGCCTTGTCGCAGTGGGAAGGGCAGCTCAGCGTGTTTGACCCAGTCAATGGCAGCCCGTGCTACCAGTGTATCTTTCCCGAAGCCCCAGCCCCCGGTCTGGCCCCGTCCTGTTCCGAGGCAGGTGTGATTGGCCCGTTGCCGGGTGTTGTTGGATCGATGATGGCGGTTGAGGCGATAAAGGTGATCACGGGCGCTGGCATGGCGCTGCGGGGCGAGATGCTGATCTACGACGCCCTATACGGTGAAAGCCGCAAGATCACGCTGACCCGCCGTGCCGATTGCCCCATTTGCGGTGCCGCAAGCAATTAACCTTTCTTAACGTGGGCTGGGGGTTCTGGAACACCCGGCCATGGCGAACTAGCTATTGGGTCAAAGGAGATCCGCATGACCAACCCGATCCTGTCCAACTGGACCACCCCATTCGAAATAGCCCCTTTCGCCGATATTTCGGACGAAGATTTTGCACCGGCTTTGGATCAGGCGATGACTGCGCATAACGCGCAGATCGACGCGATTGCAGCAAATGCAGAGGCCCCTACTTTCGCTAACACGGTCGAAGCCCTTGAGGCTGCGGGCGAGCAGCTGGACAAGGTTCTGTCGGTCTTCTTCACTGTTGCAGGCGCAGACAGCAACCCCAAGCGGGAAGAGTTGCAGCGCACGTTTTCCCCCAAGCTGTCGGCGCATTTCTCGGGAATTTCTTCGAACAAGGCGCTGTTTGAACGCGTTGCAAACCTTTGGGCGCGGCGCGAAAACCTGAACCTGACCGAGGAGCAGGCACGCGTTCTGATGCTGACCCATCGGGGTTTTGTTCGTGCAGGCGCGGCGTTGGACGGGGACGAAGACGCTCGTATGCAAGAAATCAAGTCGCGCCTCGCCTCGTTGGGGACGTCCTTTACCCAGAACCTGCTGGCGGATGAGCGGGATTGGTTCATGGATCTGACCGAACAAGATCTGCAGGGCCTGCCGGATTTCGTTGTGAATGCGGCACGGGCTGCTGGTGCGGAAAAGGGCGCCTTGGGGCCGGTTGTTACCCTCTCCCGGTCGCTGATCGTGCCGTTTCTTCAGTTTTCACCCCGCAGGGATCTGCGCGAAAAAGCCTATCGCGCCTGGGCTGCCCGCGGGGCGAATGGTGGCGAGACCGACAATCGCGACATCGCGGCTGAGATTCTGGGTTTGCGTGAGGAACGCGCCAAGCTGTTGGGCTATGACAACTTCGCCGATTACAAGCTGGAAACTGAAATGGCTCGTACTCCGGACCGGGTACGTGAGTTGTTGATGCAGGTGTGGGAACCTGCCAAGGCCCGTGCCGATGCGGACGCGGAATTCCTGACCCGGATGATGCAGGAAGACGGTGTCAACGGCCCGCTGGAAGCATGGGACTGGCGCTATTACGCTGAAAAGCGGCGCAAGGCGGAACATGATCTGGATGAGGCGGAACTGAAACCCTACCTGCAACTGGACCGGATGATCGAGGCATCGTTTGCTTGTGCAAACCGCCTGTTCGGGCTGGAATTCAAGCCTTTGAACGTGCCGCTTTATCACCCTGATTGCCGCGCGTGGGAGGTTACGCGCAACGGTCGGCATGTCGCCGTGTTCATCGGTGACTACTTTGCACGGGGGTCAAAGCGATCAGGTGCCTGGTGCAGCGCGATGCGGGCACAGGCCAGATTCCCGAAAGAACAGGCACCGATTGTCATCAATGTCTGCAACTTCGCCAAGGGTGATCCGGCGCTGCTGTCTTATGACGATGCACGCACCCTGTTCCACGAGTTTGGCCACGCCTTGCACCAGATGCTGTCCAACGTGACCTATGAAAGCATCTCGGGGACTTCGGTTGCGCGCGATTTTGTCGAACTGCCCAGCCAGCTTTATGAACACTGGTTGGAAGTGCCCGAAGTTCTGGCCGAGTTTGCCACCCATGCCGAAACGGGCGAACCGATGCCGCAGGAGATGCTTGAAAAAGTGCTGAATGCCGCCAATTTCGACCAGGGGTTCCAGACGGTTGAATATGTCGCCTCGGCCCTTGTTGATCTGGCCTTCCACGATGGCGACGCCCCGGCAGACCCGATGGCAAAACAGGCCGAGGTTCTTGCCGGGTTGGGGATGCCGCAAGCCATTGGAATGCGCCATGCCACGCCCCACTTTGCGCATGTATTTGCAGGCGATGGCTATAGCTCGGGCTACTACAGCTATATGTGGTCCGAGGTGATGGATGCTGACGCCTTTGCCGCCTTCGAAGAAGCAGGTGGTGCCTTTGATCCTGAACGGGCCAAAGCGCTGGAAGACAATATCTTGTCCACCGGCGGTTCGCGCGAGGCAGAGGATCTGTATCTGGCGTTCCGGGGACGATTGCCGGGCGTGGATGCCCTGTTGAAAGGCCGCGGTCTGATTGCGGCGTGACGTCAGTAGCCCAGCGTGCGGTCGACCAGGTGCACAAAGGGCTCGCCGGATTCCCCGCGCCGGATGTTTTCGCAAATGACCTGTGCGGCAGTGACCGGGCGGGTCTCGGACGCGATATGCGGGGTCACGGTGACATTCGGATGCGCCCAATAGGGGTGATCGGCGGGCAAGGGCTCGACACGGAACACATCCAGCGTTGCGTGGCCCACCTGGCCCGAGTTCAGGGCATCCAATAGCGCATCATCATCAATCAGCGGCCCGCGTCCCGGGTTGATGATCCGCGCACCTTTGGGAAGCAGGGCCATCGTTTCCGCATTCAGCGCGTTTTCAGTGGCAGGTGTATCGGGCAGCAACAAGACTACGATTTCGGCATGAGAAAGCGCCTGGCGCAGCCCTTCGGCACCATGCAGGCAGGTTACACCGGGGATGTCCTTGGCTGTACGGCTCCAGCCTAAGACCCGAAACTCAAGCGCGGTCAGCGCGCGGGCCACGGCTTCGCCCAATGCTCCAAGCCCCAGAATACAAACGTTGCGCTCTTGCGCCAGCGGCGGGATATCTGGGGTCCAGACACCGTCCTGTACCGTGATTTGCCGGTCCATCCCCAGATGGTAGCGCAACACGTGGCCAACCACCCACTCGATCATGCCTTGCGTCAGACCGTGATCCACCATCCGCGCCAACGGAACGGTCAGTGTTTCGTTACCCACGATTTTTTCGACACCGGCCCAAAGGCTCAGCACCGCTTTCAGGCGCGTGAAAGGTCTGAAATCCTGTACCCCTCCGTTTGGGGCGTAAACAACGTAATCGACCTGATCCGGTTCGAACTCGGTTCCTAGCTGGACGTCCAGACCCGCCTCATCAAGATATTGTGTCAGCAGCGGCTGATACACCGGCCAAAGGGCAGGCCGCGCGGAAAACAGGACGTTCACAGACATCAGAGCCCTTTCAGATCAACGGGGGCGGTGAATATGGGCGCTTTGGACGATGCCAAAGGCTGCCATCAGAACCAGCATGGCCGAGCCACCATAGCTGACCATTGGCAGTGGTACACCCACGACAGGGGCCATACCCATTACCATCGACATGTTGACGGCGAAAAACAGGAAGAAGTTCAACGCGATACCCAGCGTGACCAGAGATGAAAACCGGTCCTTGGTTGCCAGGGCCGTGACCATGCAGAAAACCAGAATCAAGGCATAAAGGGTCAACAGGGTCGTTCCCCCGACAAACCCGAACTCTTCGGCCAACGTCGTGAAAATGAAATCGGTATGCTTCTCGGGCAGGAAGTTCAGGCGGGACTGCGTGCCTTGCATGAAACCACGCCCGTTCCATCCCCCGGACCCCAAGGCAATCTTGGACTGGGTAATGTGGTATCCGGCCCCCAATGGGTCGGTGGACGGGTCCAGAAAGGTGTCGATGCGCCGAAACTGATAGTCCTTCAATAATTGCCAGTCGGTCCCACGGCTGTTGAACACAGCGGCGATCAGGCCCACGACAGCAGCAATAACGGCGGCAAAATAGGCCCAGTGAACCCCTGCCAGAAACATCAACCCACCTCCTGCGGCCAGAAGCAGGATGGATGTGCCAAGATCGGGCTGTTTCAGAACCAGCAAGGTAGGCAGGATGATCAGGACAACCGGGATAAGAACCCAAAGCGGACGAGACGTTTTGTGCGAGGGAAGCCAGTCGTAATAAGCTGCAAGCAACATGACCAGCGTGACTTTCATGACCTCTGAGGGTTGCAGGCGCATAAACCCAAGGTCGATCCAGCGCTGCGCACCCATGCCGATGGTGCCGAACAGTTCAACAAATACCAGCAAAGCCACCGAGCCGAGATAGGCCAGCACCGACATGTTGCGCCAGAACCAGATCGGAACCAGTGCGATGATGAACATCACTGTCAGGCCAAGCCCGAAACGTTCCATTTGCGGCTCGGCCCAGGGCGTCCACGAACCGCCCGCAACAGAATACAGCATCAGAAAGCCCGCGCTGGCGGTGCTGATCAGCAGCAACGTCAGCGGCCAGTTCATATACAGGAACTTGCGAAACCCCGACGGCGTGGATTTGACGGCATATTCAAGATAGCTCATGCACGGTCCTTTCCATCCGGTCGCGCCTTGGGGCGCTTGTCACCCTCCAGCCGTTTTTGCTGTTCCTTGATGCGTTCGCGGTCGGCGACGGGGTAGGCTTCAAGCGGCGGTGTGCCGTCATAAAGAGCTTGCAGCATGATGTCGCGTGCAACCGGGGCTGCGGCTGTGGACCCGCCGCCGCCATGCTCAACAACCACGGCCACGGCGTATTTTGGGTTGTCATACGGTGCAAAGCAAACGAACAGCGCGTGGTCGCGACGCTCCCACGGCAAGTCCTCGTTTCGGATCACGCCTGCGGCCCGTTCTGCTTTGGTGATGTTTCGAACCTGGCTGGTTCCGGTTTTCCCCGCCATCCGGAACTCATCCGCGATGATGCGGCTTCGATATGCCGTTCCCCGCCTGTCATTCGAGACCGAGAACATGGCCTTGCGGACCTGTTCCAGATTGTAAGAATTAAGGCCCAGTGGTTCTCCGGCGCCCGAGGGTTGTTCAACACCGTCGATCGAGCGTACCAGGCGCGGCGTGACTGCGCGACCGGTGGCGATGCGGGCTGCCATTACAGCCAGTTGCAACGGCGAAGCCAGCATGAAGCCCTGACCGATGGACGCGTTGGCCGTATCGCCCACAAGCCACTCCTGACCGTGCGTGCGCCGCTTCCATTCCTGATTGGGAGCCAGCCCATCTGCCACCGCCGACATCGGGATGTCATGCTTGACCCCCAGTCCCAATGTGCGGGCCATGTCAGAGATCTTGTCGATGCCAACCCGCAGAGCCACGTCATAGTAATAGACATCGCAGCTGCGTTTCAGCGAAAGGTTTAGGTCGACCGTCCCGTGCCCGCCACGCTTCCAGCAATGGAAACGACGGCTGCCGACCTTCAGGTGTCCGGGGCAGTACACGGTATTGCCGGGGGAAACTACGCCAGCTTCCAACGCGGCCAGCGCGGTGACCATCTTAAAGGTCGATCCCGGAGGATATGTGCCTTGCACGGATTTATTCGCCAGCGGTCGGTACTTGTCCTCTGTCAGTGCCCGGTAATCTGCGACCGAAATGCCACGAACAAAAAGGTTCGGATCGAAACTGGGTGCAGAGGCGACCGCACGCAAGTCACCGGTTTCGCAGTCTATGACAACTGCGGCTGCACTTTCGCCTGCCAGTCGCGCCTGTGCATATTGTTGCAGATCAGCGTCGATGGACAGTTGCAGGTCTGCGCCGGGTTGTCCTTCCTGCCGGTCAAGCTCGCGCATGACGCGGCCCGTCGCGTTGACCTCGACCCGCTTTGCACCGGCCTTGCCGCGCAGTTCGATTTCCTGCTTGGCCTCAAGGCCAACCTTTCCAATCTGGAACCTTGGAATGCGCAATACCGGCTCAGGGTCTTCTATCTTGCTGAGGTCATAGTCGCTGACCGGGCCAACATAGCCGACGATATGTGCGAAATCCTCGTATCGTGGGTATTGCCGTGTCAGGCCGACCTCGGGCGTTACGCCCGGCAGCGCCGGAGCATTGACCGCAACCTTCGAGATATCCTCCCACGTAACCTGATCCGCCAGCGTCACCGGCAGAAACGGAGCCGAGCGGCGCATTTCAGTCCTGGCGCGCTCGATCTCATCTTCGTTCAGAGGGATCAGTTCCGACAGTTTGGCGATGACTTTTTCCACGTCATCGGCGTCTTCACGCACGATGACGATGCGATAGGAAGGTGAGTTCTGGCCGATGATCTGGCCGTTCCGGTCATAGATACGCCCACGGGTCGGCGGGATAAGCCGGATGTTGATACGGTTTTCTTCGGCCAACAGGCGGTATTCGTCGGCCTGTTCGACCTGCATGAACCGCATTCGTGCCGCCAGACCGCCTATGAACACCGCCTGTAGACCACCCAGCAACAGCGCTCTGCGTGGCAGGCGCTTATAGGCAAGGCCCTGGGATTTGGGTTTACGCTGTTTCATGCCCGGCTTCCCACAGCGCTGACATCAGCAGCGGATATGCGGCGAACCCCCAACGCGCTTTGGCTAAGCAGCACGACCAACGGGTAGACAGCGACCGTCAGCACAAGCTGAATCACGACCGGCCCCAATGCGGCCTGTTGCACGGACATCACCGATAGTACGACCCTGTTCATCAAAATGACCGCCGTGATCACAATGCCGACAGACATCCATTCTCCGGCAAATCCCGCATCCCTCATACCCAACGCCGCTGACCGCAAATAGGCCGACCCGACTACGGTCAGCGCGGCCAAAAGGCCCGGTGGACGTTGCAGTAGAAAGTCGGCCATCAGCATGACAAGCGCAACCAATACAGTCGGGACGTAATCGGGCCGCCGCAGCACCCAGGCAAAAGTCAGGGCAATCAGGACGTCGGGAAAAGGCCAGCGATCGGGTTGAGCGTCCAACGGCAACAGATGCAGAAACAGTACAGCAAATGCCAGCAAGGCATAAAGGCTGCGCATGGCCCAGATTTGCGAGGCCGGTCTATCCATCGCTGACCTCATCCGGGGTCAGCGCCGCCTCTGGGCGGGTGGGCCCGACTATACTGCCCGGATCCTGAATGGGCGGAGCCGAGTGAAACCGCAGAACCCTGAGAAATTCGAGCCTTTCGAAATCTGCCGACAGGCGGACCCGCAGGCGCCCCCCGGGATCTGCCGCGATTTGACCGATCAACAGGCCCGCAGGAAACACGCCACCATCACCCGAAGTGATCACACGGTCCCCGGGGCGAACCAGCTCGCGGTTTTCAAGAAACTCCACCGCGGGCGCGGGGTTGTTGTCGCCTTTGATCAGCGCGGTCTGGCCAGAAGGTTGAATGGTTGCGGGAATCGCGCTGGTGGCGTCCGTCACAAGGATCACGCGTGCCGTGTCAGGGCCAACACCTGATATCCTGCCGACCAGGCCAATGCCGTCCATCGTGGCCCATCCATCCACGATCCCGTCACGCTCTCCGACATTCAGCAGAACGGATTGCCGGAATGGCGACCCGCTGTCGGCCATGACAACGCCGGTGATATAAGTCAGACGCGGGTCAAGGCGGACATTGTTCAAATCCAGCAGTCGCGCGTTTTCCTGTTCAAGCTGCAAAGCAGCCTCTTTCCAGGCGCGCATCAGGCGCAGTTCGCTACGCAGTTCCCGGTTCTGCTCGCTCAGGCGCTGATAGCTTTGGAAGTCACGCACCAGATTGACGGCGGCAGTCACGGGGACCATGGCCCATTCCATCGACGGTACAACCGTATCCACGATCCGCGCGCGGAACCGTTCTACGCGCGGGCTGTCGATGCGCCACAGAAGGAAGATACCAAGCAGGCACAGCACAACGATCCCCAGCAACAAACGTCGCAGGGGGGTCGTGTACTCATCGCGCTGTGATCGGTCTTTTGCCACAGGTTACCTTCCCGTGCTGCTCGCGCCGATATAACCCTATCTTCCGAGGGTGCGCGCCTTAGCTTTCGTAGTCAATCGCGTGGCGCAGCTGTTTTTCATATTCCAGTGCTTTGCCGGTGCCCAAAGCCACACAATTCAGGCTTTCGTCCGCAATGGATACCGCCAGGCCGGTCTGTTCGCGTAGGGCCAGGTCCAGATCGCCAAGCAGCGCGCCGCCGCCGGTCAGCATCACACCACGGTCGACAATGTCCGCAGCCAAATCGGGGGGCGTTGTCTCAAGCGCGGTCATAACCGCCTCGCAGATCTGTTGCACGGGCTCTGACAGCGCTTCGGCCACCTGGGCCTGGCTGATCTCGATTTCCTTGGGCACGCCGTTCAACAGATCACGCCCCCGGATATGCATCGACTGACCGCGCCCGTCGTCGGGCATGCGGGCGGTACCAATGGTTGTCTTGATGCGTTCAGCCGTGGATTCACCTACCAGCAGGTTCTGCTGGCGACGCAGGTAGGAAATGATGGCCTCGTCCATCCGGTCACCACCAACGCGGACCGAACGGGCATAGACAATGTCTCCCAACGACAGAACAGCAACCTCGGTAGTGCCCCCGCCAATATCAACAACCATGTTGCCGGTCGGGTCGGTGATCGGCATGCCGGCCCCGATTGCGGCCGCAATCGGTTCGGCAATCAGGCCCGCGCGACGGGCACCTGCTGACAGGACCGACTGCCGAATTGCACGTTTTTCGACCGGGGTTGCGCCATGAGGAACGCAGACAATGATCTTGGGTTTCGAGAAGGTCGAGCGTTTGTGCACCTTGCGGATGAAGTGCTTGATCATTTCTTCGGCAGTATCAAAATCCGCGATCACACCTTCGCGCATGGGGCGGATGGCTTCGATCGAACCGGGCGTCCGACCCAGCATCAGCTTGGCATCTTCGCCAACTGCCAGAACTTTCTTCACACCGTCCTTGACGTGATAGGCCACAACCGAAGGTTCAGACAGGATGACACCGCGCCCCTTGACGTAAACCAGCGTGTTTGCTGTTCCAAGGTCGATAGCCATGTCCGCTGTGAACAGGCCGCCCAGATTGCCAAAGATCCCCATGTTTTCCCTGATCCTGTAATGTCGGTTTTCTACTGCCCGCGACTCGACGGTTCCGGGACGGATGACTTATAGGGTGCCATCACGCCCGGTAAAAGGGCTGATTCCGCGACAATCAGCACCTTTCCGCCTTATTGAATGGGACTTTAGAAGGCAAAATGCTCTCTTATCAACACATTTACCACGCCGGGAATCTGGCGGATGTCCAAAAGCACGCTTTACTGGCGTGGGTGCTGGATTATCTGACACGCAAGGACAAGCCGCTCAGCTATATCGAAACGCATTCCGGGCGTGGGTTGTACCTGTTGGATGCAGACGAATCCATTCGGACAGGAGAGGCAGAGGCAGGGATCGGTCGTGCACAGCGGGAAGGGTGGTTCGGGCCCGACCACCCGATGGCGCAGGTCCTGAAGCAGGTAGAGGCCCGGTACGGCGACATGGCCTATCCAGGATCGCCGATGATTGCTGCGACTATGTTGCGGGAACAGGACAGTTTGCACCTCGCGGAACTGCACCCACAGGAATTTGCGGCCCTGTCGTTGGCGATGTCGCCGTTTGGGGCGAAAGTCTATCAGCAGGATGGGTTCGATCTGGCGCAGTCCTTGCTGCCTCCAGCTCCGCGCCGGGGCATGATGCTGATTGACCCCAGTTACGAGGTGAAAGCCGATTATGACCGCTTGCCCGGCATTATCGCCAAGCTGCACCGCAAGTGGAATGTGGGCGTGATTGCCCTTTGGTACCCGATCCTGACGGACAATCGACATGCTGGGATGACTGCGGCTCTCAAATCGCGAAACTACCCCAAAGCAATTTGCCACGAAGTGACATTCCCGCCTGCGCGTGAGGGGCACCGGATGATTGGGTCAGGTATGTTTGTTGTGAACGCGCCGTTCTGTATCGGCGACGAAATGAACCGCCTTTCCAAGCTTTTCGCGCAGCTTTAGCAGCAGACGAGACGCTGGTCGGGATAAAGCACCCAATCCATCACCGTGGGTCGTGTTGGATTTTCCGGGCAACCAAACTTGCGGTTGCCCGGATGATTTATGCAATCACGTCAGGTCTTTATAGCTGATCTCGCGCGCATCCGCGCCTGGTCCAGCTTTTTCACGGCGCACAATCAGGCGGTTGAGAGCGTGGATATAAGCCTTAGCTGACGCCACGACGGTGTCGGTGTTTGCCGACTGGCCGGTTGCGATCATGCCATCCTCTTCCAGGCGCACGGAAACCGTCGCCTGTGCGTCCGTGCCCTCGGTTACGGCATGAACCTGATAAAGCTGAAGGCGTGCCGTGTTGGGATAAATCGCACGGATCGCCTTAAAGGTCGCATCCACCGGGCCGTCGCCATGTTCAGTGGCGGTTTTGTCCACGCCTTCAACCTCCAGCTCGACCGTCGATTCCGCCTGACCACCCGTGCCGCAAGTCACCTTCATCGAAACCAGTTGCAGGTGGTCGTCAGCCTCGTCCAGCGTCATCAGTGCAATGAGATCGTCGTCGAACACCTCTTTCTTGCGATCTGCCAGATCCTTGAACCGGACAAAGATATCCTTGAGCTGGTTGTCGCCCACCTCAAACCCCAGCGTTTCGAGCTTGTCGCGCAAGGCTGCGCGGCCCGAATGTTTGCCAAGCGGCAAGGATGTTCCCGAAAGACCAATGTCCTCAGGACGCATGATTTCAAAGTTTTCGCGGTTTTTCAGCATCCCGTCCTGATGGATGCCACTTTCATGGGCAAAAGCGTTCTTGCCGACAATTGCCTTGTTGAACTGCACCGGAAAGCCCGAGACCGTCGCAACCCGACGCGAGATGTGCATGATCTTGGTGGTGTCGATGCCAGTGTGCCACGGCATGATATCGTTGCGCGTGCGCAGTGCCATGACAACTTCTTCCAGCGCCGTGTTGCCAGCGCGTTCGCCCAGACCGTTGATGGTGCATTCAATCTGGCGGGCACCACCTGCCACAGCGGCCAGCGAGTTCGCGGTCGCCATGCCAAGGTCATTGTGGCAATGGGTGGCAAATATCACGTCATCCGCCCCCGGCACCGTTTCGATCAGACGCTTGATCAGGTCCGCGCTTTCCACCGGAGCGGTATAGCCCACCGTATCCGGGATGTTGATCGTGGTTGCCCCGGCCTTGATTGCGATCTCGATCACACGGCAAAGGTAATCCCATTCGGTTCGCGTCGCGTCCATCGGGGACCACTGCACGTTTTCGCACAGGTTGCGCGCATGGCTGACCGTTTCGTGGATCTTGTCGGCCATCTCGTCCATGGTCAGGTTCGGGATGGCGCGGTGCAGCGGCGAAGTGCCGATGAATGTGTGAATGCGGTTCTTCTCGGCGTGTTTTACCGCCTCCCAGCAGCGGTCGATATCGGCAAAATTTGCACGGGCCAGACCGCAGATGCGGCTGTTTTTCGACCGCTGTGCAATTTCGGTCACAGCCTTGAAATCGCCTTCGGACGCGATGGGGAAACCGGCCTCGATGATATCGACGCCCATGTCGTCCAGCAGCTCGGCGATTTCGAGCTTTTCGTCATGGGTCATGGTGGCGCCGGGGCTCTGCTCGCCGTCGCGCAAAGTGGTATCGAAGATCAAGACGCGGTCTTGGTCGGTCACGTTGGTCATGGGGTTCTCTTTCTTCTTCTGTCCTAAAGCCTATGGCGCGCTGGCGTCCTCCTCTGAGCGGGCGCGCCGGATGGCACGCTCAGAGGCGGATTAGGATCAGTAGGCCACGCAGCGACGCACCGCGAAGGGCGGTGTCGACACAAGGGATATCTGCGCGGTTGATCATGGGATTGAGGTTATACAGAGCCCGCCGGGAATGAAAAGAACCAATTTGCAATACGCGAACTTCTGGCAACTGCCCTTGTTTCGACCGCCTTGATTGTTTGCACAGCGCCGCTAGCTGATCATGGATGGAAACTGCATTGATAATTGGTGCTTCTGGCGGGATAGGCGCAGCTGTTACCGGACGGCTGGTTGAGCAGGGCGTTTCGGTCACGCGGTTGTCCCGGTCGGAGGACGGCTTTGACCTGACCGATCCGGACGGGGTGATGCTGAAGCTTGAAAACCTACCAGGTCAGTTTGATCTGATTCTGGTGGCTTCGGGCGCCTTGGAGATAGACGGCTCTGTGCCGGAAAAGACCATTCGGGCGATTTCAGCCAACGCCATGATGGATCAGTTTGCGTTGAATGCCGTTGGTCCGGCATTGGTGCTAAGCCACGCGTATCATCTGTTGCCGCGACAAAGACGATCTGTATTCGCGGTGCTTTCGGCGCGGGTGGGATCAATCGGGGATAATCGGATAGGTGGTTGGATCAGCTACCGAGCGGCCAAGGCAGCGGTCAATCAGGTCGTCCATACCGCCGCAATTGAATTGGCCCGAACACATAAACAGGCGATTTGCGTCGCCCTTCACCCCGGCACGGTAAAAACAGAGTTCACGAACAAATACCTAGGTCGTCATCCTGCCGTCGAACCTGAAGCCGCCGCCGATAACCTGTTGAACGTGATACGCGGGTTAACGCTCGCTGATACCGGAGGGTTCTATGATTGGGCCGGTAAGCGGGTCCCGTGGTGAGCCTTCACCCGTCCGAGGTTCCGGTTGCCTCAGTATTTGCATCAGGGTTGGGTTGCGGGGCAGGGGTGTCAGCGTCGCTCTGCTGGTCCGAGGTCTGATCTGGCAACACGCCGTTTTCCCAGACACCGCTTTCCTCCTGGCCGTTGGCATAGCGCATCGTCCCACTGCCCTGACGTTTGTTGTCGACAAAGCTGCCCTCATACACATCCCCGTTCGAGTAGGTCGCGGTACCCACGCCGTTGATTTTTCCGTCCGACCAGTCGCCCGTATACTTGAACCCGGCAGGGGTTGCGATTTCCCCTTTGCCGTGCCGTTTTCCGTTCAGGAAATCACCGGTGTAGACCGTGCCATCGGAATAGGTCGCCTTGCCTTTGCCCTGACGCACGCCTTCAACCCAGTCGCCGTCATATACCGAGCCATCTGCGCGCGTAACCACACCCTTGCCGTGGCTTTGCGCGTTCTTGAATTGGCCTTTGTAGATCATACCATTGGTATAGGTGGCCGTGCCCTGACCCTCGATAACACCCGCGATCCATTCGCCTTCATAGGTCGATCCGTCCGGATAGGTGATGCTGCCGTTTCCTTCGGCCAGATCGGCAACGAAATCGCCGACATAGACAGAGCCATCCGGATAGGTCACTTCGCCAAGGCCTTCAATCTGCCCGGCGTTCCAGTCGCCGGTATACACAAAGCCGTCTGTTCCGGTGAACGTTCCTTTGCCGTGGCGGCGGTCGTCGACAAAATCGCCTTCGTACACATCCCCTTGGGCGTGGGTCACTTTGCCCTTGCCGTGACGGCGCCCTTCTAGAAGCTCGCCTTCGTATACGTCACCGTTGGAGTAGGTCAGGTTACCCATCCCGGTGATCTGGTCCCCGGACCAATCCCCTGAATACACCATCCCGTCTGGCATTGTCTGTGTGCCGGTGCCATCGCGCAAACCTGCGTTGACGTCGCCGTCGTAAACGCTGCCGTCGGTATATGTGATCTTTGCTTTGCCCTGCCGTTCACCGTCGACCCAGTCGCCATCATAGATGTATCCGTCGGGAAAACTCAGCACGCCTTTGCCATGTCGCTGGGCGTTCCTGAATTCACCCTCATAGCGCGTGCCGTTCGCGAATTCAGCAATGCCGGTGCCGTTGATTGATCCGTTCGACCAATCGCCATCGTAGCTGCTGCCATTGGCATAGATGATCTTGCCGCGCCCTTCGGGTTGACCCTTGGCGAACATGCCTTCGTAGACTGACCCGTCGGGGTAGTGTGTGGTACCCTGACCCTGAATTTCGCCTTCTACCCATTGCCCGGTGTATTCAAATCCGTTCGGCAGCCGGTACGTTCCTGTCCCGTGCCGCAACCCGTTCTCGTAAGTGCCTTCATAGACACCGCCAACTTCATCATCCTTGACGATGACTGTCCCGTCCTGCGCGAAAGCAGTGGCAGCCGCCAGGCTCATCCCCGCCGCCAAAATTGAGTTTCGGATCACGTTCATTTCTGGTCCTGTTTGCCCGGTCGTCGCTGGTGATATCTCTTGCGCAAAACTAAGGTACCGTTGCAGGCAGAGCAACGGCTTTTGCCGCATTGGTCTTTTACTCGCGCGGTGATCTGCTAAATGGCAATAGGACTTACGAGGCAAGAGGGCAGCATGGCCGACCGTTTCCGCATCACTCTGGCGCAACTGAACCCGACCGTTGGCGATATCGAAGGCAACGCGGCAAAGGCCGTTGCGGCATGGGAACAAGGCAAAGCAGCGGGCGCGAATCTGGTGGCCTTCCCCGAGATGTTCATCACCGGCTACAACACGCAGGATCTGGTTCTCAAACCGGTATTCCACCGCGCAGCCATGTCTGCGGTTGAAGCGCTGGCGGCAAAATGCGCCGAAGGTCCTGCAATTGCCATAGGTGGTCCCTGGGTCGACGATGGAAAGCTGTACAACGCCTACCTGATCCTGAAGGGTGGCCGGATCACCAGCAAGGTTCTGAAGCACCACTTGCCGAATGAGACGGTGTTCGACGAAGTGCGCTTGTATGATGCGGGTCCATTGGGTGGGCCGTATTCGGTAGGGAATTTCCGGATTGGCAGCCCGATCTGCGAAGACAGCTGGCACCCGGACGTGGCAGAAACGCTGGAGGAAACCGGGGCCGAGTTTTTGTTGATCCCCAACGGGTCGCCTTATTTCCGGGATAAATACGATGTGCGACTGAACCATATGGTCGCGCGCGTGGTCGAAACCGGCTTGCCGCTGATCTACTTGAATATGGTTGGCGGGCAGGATGATCAGGTCTTTGACGGTGCCAGCTTTGGCCTGAACCCGGGCGGGGAACTGGCGTTCCGGATGCCTGTTTTTGACGAACTGCTCTCGCAAGTCGATCTTGAGCGCGGCGAAGACGGCTGGCGGATCGCATCAGGTGAAATCGTGCCTCAACCGGATGAGTGGGAGCAGGATTATCGCGCAATGGTGCAGTCCCTTCGCGACTATATGGGAAAAACCGGTTTCAAGAAGGCGCTGCTGGGCTTGTCCGGCGGGGTCGATTCCGCGCTGGTTGCGACCATTGCGGTCGATGCCATCGGGGCCGAAAATGTCCGCTGCGTGATGCTGCCGTCGGAATACACCAGCCAGGCCTCGCTTGACGATGCCGAGGCGGTCGCCAAAGCGCTGGGCGTGCATTATGACTACGTGCCGATCTCGGACAGCCGCGCAGCCGTCACCAGCACTTTGGCACCGCTGTTTGCAGGGCTGGATGAAGGGTTGACCGAAGAAAACATTCAATCCCGCCTGCGCGGGTTGCTGTTGATGGCGATCTCGAACAAGTTCGGCGAAATGCTGTTGACCACCGGCAACAAATCCGAGGTCGCCGTGGGCTATGCCACGATCTATGGCGACATGAACGGCGGCTATAATCCGATCAAGGATCTGTACAAGACCCGTGTGTTCGAAACCTGCCGCTGGCGCAATGCCAATCACCGAGACTGGATGATGGGCCCTGCAGGCGAAGTGATCCGTCCCTCTGTTATCGACAAACCGCCCAGTGCGGAACTGCGCGAAGATCAGAAAGACAGCGATAGCCTGCCGGATTACCCGGTGCTGGACGGAATACTTGAGATCCTGGTCGATCAGGACGGATCGATCGCAGACTGTGTCGCCGCCGGGTACAACGAAGCAGATGCACAGCGGGTCGAACATCTGGTCTATATCAGCGAGTATAAACGGTTCCAGTCCGCCCCCGGTACGCGCCTGAGCAACCGCGCGTTCTGGCTGGATCGGCGGTATCCGATTGTGAATCGCTGGCGCGATCGCCCCTGATTGCCACAATTCGCGCGCTAAATTGGAAACAGTAAAGTTTCCTTTCTTTTGATTGTTTTCCGATTTATCGTTTTGGGCCTGCCACGGGCACAAAATCCGGCCTTTGACTTGTTGCATTGACAACTTTCTGCCACATTTTAGCTTGAAATTTGCCCTATGTGGGGCGGATGCGACGCAATTCTCAAAGTCGCGAATTGATTTTGAAGAAGTGTGACGCATCCGGGGTTGGATGTCTGAGTAAATGGTTTGGTTTTGACATGTATGAGGAATATCAAGGATCGCATCATGCTCTTTTGAAACGGCGGACGATGGAATCTCCGCCGCAGGAGCTGGATGAGGAAAAGCTGGAAGCGGCGATTGCCGGTGTTCTGAATGAACAGCGGCTGTCCGACGAACAGGCAGCAGCGTCGCTTCGGGCTGAGTTTCCAAGCTTGTTGCCGCAGAAGGACGTAACCGCGCAGACCGTGCAAAAAGACACCGGGTTGACCGCGAAGCTGCGTCAGAAATGGGCGGAACTGTCCGGCGCAGCGTGATGTGCTGAGGATTTTCGTTGCCATTGGCGTCTGGGCCACAGGCGTAAAAATAGTGCCGACGTTGTGACAATTCGTGTTGCCAAACTTCTGGACCTTGGTCCCCATACGGGTTTAGGCGACAGAGTAATGCGTATTTATGACGGCACCAAAACCGAACCCCGTAGAATCCGATCTTGCCCTTCCCAAATCTGTTGATGTTGTCGTTATTGGCGGCGGCATAATCGGCGTTTCAACCGCGCTGGAACTGGCTGAACGCGGCGCTTCCGTCCTTTTATGCGAAAAGGGACAGATTGCGGCTGAACAAAGCTCGCGCAATTGGGGATGGGTGCGTTTAGGCATGCGTGACCCGCGCGAGATTCCCCTGATGCAAGAGGCGTTGCGGATCTGGCAGACCCTTGATGCCCGCCTGGATGGCAATACCGGCTATGCGCAATCCGGCATTCTTTTCGGCGCGTCCGGCAAGCGGGGAAAAGTCAACCTGAAGCGTTGGATGTGCCATGTGGAAGGATTGCAGACCGGGGCAAAAATGGTGTCGGGACGCGAGTTGGCAGAGTTGTTGCACGGGCACGAAACCGGCCTGACATCTGCTCTGTACATGCCGCAGGACGGGCGGGCTGAACCGCAATGGGCCGCCCCGGCCATTGCCGAAGCCGCACGTCGTCTAGGTGCTGTGATCATGACAGGCTGCGCTGTGCGAAGTGTGGACATTCAGGATGGGCGTATTGCTGGTGTATTCACCGAACGCGGCAAGGTCGCCTGCGGGCGCGTGGTTTTGGCGGGGGGTGCGTGGTCGCGTCTGTTTGCGGGTAATGCAGGTATCAACCTGCCGCAGCTTAAGGTTCTGAACACAGTTCTGCGGACCTCTCCGGTAAAAGATGGACCCGAAACTGCGCTATGGTCGGATGATTTTGCAATCCGAAAGCGCGCAGATGGCGGGCACACCATCGCGTCCGGGCATCAGAACACGGTTGATATCGTGCCAGACAGTTTCCGGCTGGGGTTGCAGTTTCGCTTTGCCTTTGCGCAGGAATGGAAATCCCTGCGCTTTCGCTGGTCAAAACAGTGGGCTACCGAGGCCCGTCAGAACAGAAGATGGTTGCCGACCGACGTGACCCCGTTCGAGTTGTGCCGGGTTTTGGATCCTGAACCTTCGCAGAAGTTTTTGCGACAAGCCTGGGCCAGTGCACGAAAAGGATTTCCTGCGTTGCAGGACAGTGAAATCGTCCAAAGTTGGGCGGGTATGATTGATGTTACCCCCGACGCCATTCCCGTAATCTCGGGCGTGGATGACATGCCGGGTATGTATATCGCCACAGGCTTTTCCGGCCACGGCTTTGGCATCGGGCCCGGCGCCGGCCGCCTGACAGCTGACCTTGTCACTGATTCAACCCCTTGTGTGGACCCGACCGCGTTCCGTCTGTCTCGGTTTACTGACGGCTCAAAAGTGCGACCGGATCCGGGTTACTAGGGACTTAGCCCATCATCTGATAGCTGACCGGAACAAAGCGGAAGCCCTGGCCCCGTGTTTCGACAAAGCCCGCGGCAGGGAAGGGCATGTGATAGCCGATCATCGGCACCTTGTCGGCTGCCAGCATGCCAAGAACATTACGGCGCGCGGCTGTTGCGGCGGCCTTGTCCATGTCAAACCGAACCTCCCATTCCGGATGGGCAAAGGACCACACGTAATGGTTGGCCAAATCCGCTGTCAGCAGAAGGCGCTGTCCGTTGCTCTCCAGATGATAGACCGTATGGCCCGGAGTATGGCCGTGGGCCGCAACCGCAGTTATGCCCGACGCCACTTGCTCTCCATCACCGATAAAGCTCATCTTCTCGGCCAGCGGTGTGACTTTTGCGGCCACAAGATCACCGACATTGTTTCCGGCCTCCTGCGCGGACCAGAAATCGTATTCCGTTGCCGAGGTCACATAGCGTGCGTTGGCAAAGGTTGGTGCGCCATCCGTTGTCATGCCGCCAATATGGTCTGGATGCATATGGGTCAGCACGACAACGTCGATCTGATCCGGGCTGACACCTGCATCGGCCAAAGCGGCCTGAATGCCACCCTGCCCCAGACCGGTGTCGAACAACACCAGTTCCGATCCGGTGTTGACCAGTGAGGGGGTGAAGAAGAACTGGGCGGTGTCGGCGGGAATAAAGTTCTCAGCCGAAACCTTTGCAAAGTCTTCATCAGACGCTCCGCCGCCAAAGATATCCTTGGCGCCGTCACGCGGCAGGCTGCCATCCAGCAGGGTCGTGACTGTTAAGTCGCCGACCTTGAAGGATTTGGCGATGGTCGAGTTGGCCTTGGCGTCAGAGCCTGCGGCCAAAACCGGCGCTGCTGCCGTGGCAAACGGCAAGGCGGCAGCAGTTCCCAAGGCGGCACGGCGAGTAAGTTTGATTGTCATTATCGTTCTCCCTGTCAGAACACCTTTAGAAAAACTAGAACGGTGTGAGATTCTGACCAGATGTTACGACATCCACGTAGGGTGCATGGATGAACAATACGTGTTAATTTTTGTTCATGCCGCGATCGCAGAACAAAACCGTTCCAACAAATCAAAGTGTAGAAGATTTCCTTAACTCGGTCCAATCAGAACGCCGGGCCGAGGAGGCGCGCGCTCTGGATGAACTGTTTCGGGCCACCACCGGGTTTGATCCGGTCATGTGGGGCCCGTCGATGATCGGGTATGGCCGTTATCACTATCGCTACGCCTCGGGCCGAGAGGGCGATTTTCTTGCAACCGGGTTTTCCCCGCGCAAGTCGGCGCTGGTGATCTATATCATGCCGGGTTACGCGGATTTTGGCGGCATTCTGGCCCGGTTGGGCAAGCACAAGCTGGGCAAGTCCTGCCTGTACGTGAACAAGCTGGTGGATATCGACATGCAGGTTCTGTCGGAACTCATCCGCGCCGGGTTGACCGACCTTGGCAGGATATGGCCCGTGGAACCGTGTTGAATCACCTGATGGATCAAGCGGCGGCTGGACAAAAACGCGCCCATGTGACAAGAGCCGCGCCAACAGGAGACACCCATGACAACCACCCGTTTTGCCCCGTCGCCCACCGGTTACATCCATGTGGGCAACCTGCGCACCGCCCTGATGAACTATCTGATCGCCCGCAAAGCAGGCGGTACGTTCATCCTGCGCATCGATGACACCGACCCCGAACGCTCGAAAGAGGAATATGTCGATGCCATCAAACAGGATCTTGAATGGCTGGGTTTGCACTGGGATCGTGTCGAGCGTCAATCCGAGCGTTTGGACCGCTACGCCGAAGCGGCTGACAAGTTGCGCGCGATGGGGCGGTTCTATGAAGCGTTTGAGACACCGACCGAGCTGGACCTGAAGCGCAAGAAACAGCTGAACATGGGCAAGCCGCCGGTTTATGACCGTGCCGCGCTGAACCTGTCGGATGCCGAGAAGGATGCGCTGCGCGCCGAACGTGGCAACGGCGTCTGGCGTTTCAAGCTGGATCACGAACGGATCGAGTGGACCGACGGTATTTTGGGCGACATTTCGATCGATGCGGCCTCGGTCTCTGATCCGGTGCTGATCCGTGGTGATGGGCAGGTTCTTTATACGATTGCGTCGGTGGTGGATGACACCGAAATGGGCGTGACTGATGTCGTGCGCGGCTCGGACCACGTGACCAACACTGCGACCCAGATTCAGATCATCAAGGCACTGGCCGGGGATTGCCCGCGCTTTGCGCATCACTCGCTGCTGACCGGCCCGCAGGGCGAAGCTCTGTCGAAACGCCTGGGTACGCTGGCCCTGCGCGATCTGCGCGAACAGGGCGTGCAACCGATGGCACTGCTGAGCCTTATGGCGCGTCTGGGTTCGTCCGATCCGGTCGAACTGCGCTCGGAAATGGCCGAGTTGATCGACGGCTTTGACGTGAGCCGGTTTGGTGCCGCGCCGACCAAGTTCGACGTGCAGGACCTGTTCCCGCTGACCGCCAAACACCTGCAATCTCTGCCGCTGGCGAATGTAGCCGATGCTGTCGCGGATGCCGGGGTGCCTGCTGAGTTAGCCGAGCCGTTCTGGGCCATGGCGCGGGAAAACATTACCACTTTAGCCGACCTTAAAGGGTGGTGGGACCTTTGCCGTGATGGTGCCGAGCCGTTGGTTGCGGAAGAAGATCGCGAATTCATCGCTAAAGCCATGTCGCTGCTGCCCGAAGGCCCGTTTGATGGCGACACCTGGGGAGCCTGGACCAATGCCGTGAAAGAGGCAACAGGGCGCAAGGGGAAAGGTCTGTTCATGCCGCTGCGCAAGGCGTTGACCGGTGCCGAGCGTGGCCCTGAAATGGCTGCGTTGCTGCCACTGTTGCAGGTGATCCGCGCGCGCGGGTAAATCGATACTATTCCAGCAAAAAGGGTCGTGCACAGGCGCGGCCCATATTTATTCCGGCTGTTCAATCCGGGCCGACAATCTGATCAGTCGATCATCAACGAAGTCACGTTCGGCTGGTTTCAGTTGTTGATGTCGTGGGTAACGGGGCTCGGCCCGGTCGTTCAGGATCGGGGCATCCCAGCCGCTGGTTGTTGCAAAGAACCGGTCTGCCCCTTCCTCTCCAAATGCCCGTAGATAGCCTTGAACGACAACGTCGATATAACTGAGCAACAAGGGATGGCGGTTGCTGGGCTTGTTGTGCCGACCTTGCGGGACGGCGTAGACCGCAATTTCAACTTCATGTGTCAGCGGATGTGAAACCGACCGGGTTGCCGGAATTCGGTCATAGGCCCATTCCCGTTCATCCAGCGCAGCCCAGTCGTTCTTGGGGACATGCGCGATCATGCCTTCGATCTCAGACTCCGGGTCCGGGACAGCCGTCAGGAACGCGACCGGGCGCAGATCAGTGTGTCGCCATGCACGTTTCCAACCCTTAAGCTTTGCCGGGCGGGGGTCGGGAAAATCATGGGTGGCGAGGTTCACAAGGCTTCCATAACCAAAGAAATACGGGTCGGCCATTGGAACGGCTTCCTTTTGATCGATTGATGTATGTCAAACCGCTTTTTTCCGCGACATGCAATAAGGCTTCATCTTGTTTTCAGGGAGGCCCTCATGCGGATTACCAAACGGACGAATATCGCTGTGCGCCTGTTGATGTATTGTGCTGCACACCCGGACCGGCTGGTCACCAAAGCCGAGATTGCCGAAGTCTGCAACATCTCGGAAAACCATCTGGCTCAGGTGATCAACCAGTTAAGCCAGTTGAATTACCTGAGCACTCAGCGCGGCCGCAACGGCGGTATGTCGTTGGCACGTCCAGCAAGCCAAATCCGGATCGGCGCGGTGTTCAGGCACGTAGAAGGGGCCTTGCCCATCGCCGAGTGTTTTGCGGATGCGGATAACACCTGTCCTTTGACCGATGCCTGTAGGCTGCGGCTGGCGTTGCAGGATGCGGCGGAAGTTTTTTATGCATCTCTGGACGAAGTGTCGTTGGATGCGCTGGTTTGTGACAACGACCCGTTGCTGAAGCTGTTGCAGCCCGTGGCCTGCATACGCTGATCTTAGTCGCTGGCCCGCAAAATTCGGGCTGGCCGGGCAGAGAGAGGGCGCAGTGCGAAGGCAAATCCTGCGCAGAGCGTGACGCCGACACCGGCCAGAACAATGCCAATGGCCGAAGACCAGATCACGGTAAAACCTGTGTCGAAGATATAGGTGGCCACAGCCCAGCCGCCCAGGATGCCAACCAGCAAGGCGACGCAACCCGCCGCGGCACCCAGCAGGACCGAGCGCAGTCCAAAACTGCGCAGGATGCGGCCACGGTCAGCCCCCAGCGTCTTGAGGATTGCCGCCTCGTATCTGCGAGCGGGTTCACCGGCGGCTGCCGCACCGATCAGAACCAGAAATCCGGTCAACAAAGACACGCCCGCGCCATACGAGGTAGCAGCGGCGATCCCTGCCAATAGGCCCGAAACACGGTCAATGGCGTCGCGCACACGGATGGCCGTGATGTTGGGGAACTGGCCCGCAAGATCTCGCAGAATAGCGGCCTCGGCCTGTTCTTCTGCATATACCGTCGCAATAAAGCTATGTGGTGCGCCCGCCAGCGCCGACGGGTTCATCGACATGACAAAACCCATACCCGCTGTGGAAAAATCCACCTCTCGGGTTGAGGTCAGCTCTGCGGTGATATCCCGCCCCAGGATGTTGACAGTTATCTGATCGCCGAGTTTCAGACCCATCTCTTCGGCTTCTTCGGCTGCAAAGCTGATCTGTGGTGCGCCAGAATAATCCTCGGCCCACCATTCCCCCGCTGTCACCCGTGCATTTGCCGGGGGTCGGGCTGAATAGGTGACGCCGCGATCTCCCTCCAGTACCCAATGATCTCCGGCTGCCTCGCGCGCGGGGCGGCCGTTTATCTGAGTGATGATCCCTCGCAGCATTGGTGCGCTTTCAATGCGGCTGACAGCAGGATCGGTTTGCAGCCGTTCGGTAAAACCCGGCATCTGGTCTTTTTGAATATCGACAAAGAAGTATGAGGGCGCGACATCCGGCAGATTGCCGGAGATCGCATTGCGCAGCGTGCCGTCGATCTGCCCAACCGCTGCCAGCACTGACAAACCCAGACCAAGTGACAAAACCACCGACCCCGCGCCTTCACGCGGATCAGAGATGGCGGACAAGGCCCATCGCAGGGCAGGGCGGCCCCGCGCCAAAGGTGTTCCGGCCCGTGCCAGTTTGCGAATGGCATAGGCTGCGAACGCCAGCAGGATCAGTGCGCCCGCTAGTCCGCCACTGGTCCACAGGGTAAGGCGAGTTGATCCGCTGAACCAGGACGCAATCGTGATCAGGGACGCCAATCCAATCCCGGTCGCCACGACGTAAACCGCGCGTGGGATGGGACGCGCTGCGCTCAGCGCATCGCGAAACAGGGTTGCGGCGCGCACATCTTCGGTTCTGGCCAGCGGCCAGAGCGTGAACAGAAATGCTGTCAGCAAGCCATAAAGTGCGGCCTCGATCAGCGGTCGCGGATAGAGCGAGAACACCGCCGGAACCGGCAACCGGTATTCCAGCAGCGGCGCCAGCAAAAGCGGAGCCACCCCGCCCAGCACCAGCCCAATTACAATGCCGGTCAGGGACAGCACTCCGATTTGAATCAGGTAAGTTTGAAAAATGGTAGCGCGATCCGCCCCCAATGTCCGCAATGTCGCAATGGTTTCCGTTTTCTGGCTCAGATAGGCCCGCACGGCGGCGGACACACCGATGCCACCGACGGCAAGCCCTGACAAACCGACAAGGACCAGAAAGGCACTCAGGCGGTTGACGAATTCCGATATGCCCGGCGCGCCGTTGCGTGCATCGCTCCAGCGCATCCCCGTGCCCTCAAGCGCGGCGCTGGCACGTGCGGACACCTCCGACAGGTTCGCGTTTTGGGGCAAGGTCAGCCGGTACCTGGTCGAAAAAAGCGTTCCGGGTTCCAGCAGGCCAGATGCCTGCAACGCTTCGGTACGCACCATTGTACGTGGCCCCAAGGCAAAACCAGCCGCGGCGCTGTCGGGTTCATTCCGAAGTTCGGCCATCAGAATGAACTCTTGCGTGCCTAGCGCGAAGTGATCACCGACCGACAAACCAAGCCGGTCGATCAGAACAGGTTCCATAACGGCACCGGGTAATCCGGCCCTGCCGTTCAGGGCGTCGCTCAGCGTGATGTCCGGCTCAAGTTTGACCGATCCGACCAGCGGGTAAGCCTTATCCACAGATTTGACCTGGGTCAGCGCACGTTCCGGCCCGGTGTCGCGGGGTACAACCGCCATCGAGCGGAAATCGACAATCTCGGACACCTGCTCGGATGCCTGTTGCATCCAGAGGCGCTCGGCCTCAGTGGCAAAACGATAAGTGAACTCAAGCTCGGCATCGCCGCCCAACAGTGATGCCCCTTCGCGGGTCAGCCCGGTCTGAATCGCATGACGCACCGATCCGACGGCTGCGATGGCTGCGACGCCCAAGGCCAGACAAGCCAGAAAGATGCGAAACCCGCGCAGGCCCCCGCGCAGCTCTCGACGGGCCAGCCGCGCGGCAAGCCGAAGGCTCATTCTGCGGCCTCCTGCCGTATCTCGTCGGCAATCCTGCCGTCGCGCAGCCGGATCACCCGGTCACATCGTTCAGCCAGTGAACGGCTGTGCGTCACAAGAACCAGCGTCGCTTCATATTTACGCCGAAGCCCGAACAGCAGATCAACGATCGCGGCACCGTTTGTCTCGTCCAGGTTCCCGGTCGGTTCGTCCGCCAGCAAGATCTTGGGGCGTGGTGCCGATGCGCGCGCCAAGGCAACTCGTTGCTGCTCGCCACCCGACAACTGTGCTGGGTAATGATCGCGGCGATGCGATAATCCCACGGCATTCAGTTCAGTTTCGGCCCGGTCGAACGCATCTTTGTGCCCTGCCAGTTCCAGTGGTGTCGCCACGTTTTCCAACGCGGTCATCGTTGGGATCAGGTGGAAATTCTGAAACACCACGCCCATGTTGTCGCGCCGAAACCGCGCCAGGGCGTCCTCGTCCATGCTTGTCAAATTCTGATCCAAGGCCAAGATTTGACCGCTTGTTGCCTGTTCCAACCCACCCATCAGCATCAACAGCGACGATTTTCCCGACCCCGATGGCCCGATCAGCCCCAGCGTTTCCCCCCTGTTCACGGTCAATGTAATGTCATGCAAAATATCGACCCGCCCGGCATTGCCATCCAGCGATAAAGCGGCATTCTGAAGAGCGAGAACAGCAGGCGTCATGGGTCTTCCCGATAAAGGAGCGGTTTTTGGGATATGGAGTGATCACCGTATTGCGCAAGGTTTTGATGGCAAGCCCATTTGTGTTCTGCGGTTTTGCGGCCACAGCCGAACAGGTGGCGATTGCAGCCCTTGGGGATTCGCTGACGCAAGGCTACGGGCTGGTGGAAGAGAACGGGTTTGTTCCCCAGCTTGACCGTTGGCTACAGGCGCAGGACGCAGATGTCCGGGTTATCAACGCCGGTGTCTCGGGCGATACAACGGCGGGTGGTGCCGCACGGGTGGAATGGACCCTGACACCCGATGTGGACGGAATGATCGTTGCCTTAGGCGGGAATGACGTGTTGCGCGGGATCGATCCTGCTGTTTCGCAAGCCAATCTGCGCAAGATCCTTGAGGTTGCACGCGATGCGAAGGTTCCTGTCTTGTTGATCGGAATGCAGGCGCCGGGCAACTACGGCGCTGAATACAAGCGGGCATTCGATGGCATGTACCCTGCGCTGGCGCAGGAGTTTGAAGTCCTGTTTTACAGTAGTTTCTTCGAGGGGCTTGCAGCGGAGGGCGACCCTGGGGCCGTGTCGCACTTCATGCAGTCGGACGGCATTCATCCAAATGCGGCAGGGGTGGCGAAGATCGTCGACGCAATGGGTCCGTCCGTGCTGCAACTCGTGACGCAGGCGGGCGGGGAAGGTTAGCCATCCCCGTGATAGCGATCAGACGACCGTAACAACCGTTCCGATGGGGACCCGGTTATACAGATCGATGACATGTTCATTCAGCATTCGAATGCACCCGTTTGACACCGCCCTGCCTATGGTTTGTGGCTGTGTCGTGCCGTGGATTCGGAAATAGGTATCGACACCGTTCTGGAACAAATACATCGCGCGCGCGCCGAGGGGGTTATCCCCACCTCCCGGCTGGACATAGTCATTGTCCTTGAATTTTGCGTAGGCCACCGGATCGCGTTGGATCATCTCTTGGGTCGGGCGCCAGGTCGGCCATTCCTTCTTCACATCGATGGTAGCGGTGCCGGTGAATTCCAGACCAGCCTTGCCGACGCCGCAGCCATAGCGGATCGCTTTGCGTGGTTCGGTGACATAGTAAAGATAGAATGAACGGGGGGCGACCAGCAGCTGCCCGGGCAGGAACTGCTTTTTGATGCGCACGAACTGCGGTGTCGGATCATACTCGACCGCTTTCTTGGCGCTGGCGATGCCCGGCAGCAGCGTGGCCGCTGTTCCGGCCAGAAAAACTCGGCGTGTAAACATCGAAACCCTCATCAATTGACCAATGAAACCTAAGAGCCAGTTTCATCATGATATGTTATTTGGTCAATTCTGGGGCAAGCATCACGTATCCGTGATGTGATCAAACAGCCACCGAAACGGTAGCGGTTGAACAAAAGGGTGAGGGATTTCCCTCACCCTTTCAAAAGCTTATGCAAGCTGGATGTTGTCTGCGCTTTCGCGGCCGTCACGACCCGAACGCAGTTCGTACGTGACTTTCTGGTTGTCGGCCAGACCGGTGAGGCCCGAGCGTTCGACGGACGAGATGTGGACGAAGATGTCCTTGCCGCCATCTTCGGGCGCGATAAAGCCGTAGCCTTTGGTGGTGTTGAACCATTTTACGGTGCCTGCTGGCATATCCGTGTCTCCTGTTTGGTGCTGCCCACGGAGTTGCGGCAGCCTGGCGTCGTAGGTCTGGATCGATAGACTGAGCGCCGTAGAAGGAGACAGTAGGTCGAAATAGAAAAACGTTAGCACCTTGCATATGGCATTGAGGTAAGCCTGTGGCAAGAGTGGTTTGTACGGATTGTACAGGGGCCAGAGGGCAGAAAGCCCAATTTGTACAAGAATCCACTGATGGGTTTCAGGCGGATTTGGCGGTGATTGACAGCGTCCCGGGCGCTCTGACCACCCTGTCTGTTGATACGCGCGACGGCGGTGAAAAACCTGGACCCACACTTTCCCGGTCAGCCATCCAGAGTGGTCACCACGGGCCACGCTTGCGCTCTGGAGGGCGACACTTTTTGGTTGCAGGCATGTGTTCAGAACCAGTGTTGTTCTGACCGGTTGAGCGGGGGGTCTTCTCACAACTGACGGTTATTATTCATCAATCACTATGTTTGGAAAATCTGCGATCCGGTGCTATACTTTCAGGCAACCGTGGGGGGCGGATATGAAAGTTGTCTGTACGATAACCTTGTTGTGCTGGGCCAGCGCCGCGCAGGCCCTGACTGTTCCGTTTGGGACAGAGGGTTCGATGCCGGGCGCGCGTGAAGGCGGGCTCAATTTCGGCAGCATGTTCGAATTTGAACACGAGTTGAAGACACCTGTCTTCGCGAAAGAGAATCCGCGCCGAAAGGAAAGACGTCCTCGTTTGGCTGAACGTGGAAGGCCGAAGCATTGGCTGGAGGTTTTGGCTGAACGGACGGAGGTCGAGGAGGACTCCGGGCCCGAATTCTGCGAGCTGTGGTGCAATGAGCCCGGGTCCGAAGAAACGCCGGTGGACGTGAACGTCTCGGCCGTGCCGCTTCCGGCCAGTTGGCTGCTGCTGGTTGGGGCGCTGACAGGGCTGTTCGGTGTCGGACGGCTGCGCGGCAACCGATCCGGATAAGCGCTGCACCTGCAATCATCCTTGAATGCTGTGATATGGGACGCCGAAGGTTGGTGGACCACCCGACCTGCGATGGTTGCCTGAAAAGGCGCGTGTTAACCACTTGGTAGTCATACCTGCGCCACCTTGCGCGCATGAGTGATTATCGCCGCGTCCGCATTCCCGGTGCCAGATATTTCTTTACGGTGTCGTTGGCCGACCGGTCATCGGACCTGTTGACCCGCGAGGTCGCACATCTGCGCGCGGCTTTTGCCGAAGCGCAGTGGGAGCGTCCGTTTTGGTGTGATGCGTTTGTGGTGTTGCCGGATCATGCGCACGCGGTGTGAACCTTGCCGCCGGGCGATGCGGATTATTCCACGCGGTGGGGTGCGATCAAGGCGCGGTTCACCATGGGCGTGAACAAGGCAAACCGTAGGCCGGGCTTCAGCCCGGCACCGATACCGACAGTTCTGCCCGTTGTGACCTTTGGCAGATATGCCGGGCTGAAGCCCGGCCTACGGGCCAACAAACGCGAAGCGCCCGTTTGGCAGCGTCGGTTTTGGGAACATACCATTCGTGACGAACGGGATTTTCGCAATCACATGGAGTATTGTTGGGGGAATCCGGTCAAACATGGGTTCGTGGAGCATCCAACCGATTGGCCATATTCGTCGATCCATCGCGATATCCGTGCGGGCCGGGTTGATCCGGAATGGAGCGGCGGTGTGATGGAGGGGACGTTTGGAGAGCCGTAGGGTCAAGGAACCCAATTCCGTAGGCCGGGCTTCAGCCCGGCATTCGCCATGACGCACAGATCGATTGAAGGGTTTTGAGGCAATCCATCGGCGGATTTTGGTAAAGGTGTGGGTGTTTCGAGGGGTGCCGGGCTGAAGCCCGGCCTACCAGTTGGCGTGAGGGGTGCGAGTATTGGTCCTAGGATTGCAGTCTGCTCTTAGAAATCCGGCATCACCCTTCTGAGATCATGTGACCATTCGTAGTCGCCGACAAGTTTACGAACAGAATCGTTCGTATGTTTCAAGACTTTTTGCAGGTAATCTTGGTTTCCCTGATGAACGACGCTCCGGCGGCTTCGGCTTTTGTTGTCGACAACCTCACCCGCAAACTCACTTCGGTCTGCATGGGCCACCACCAGATCATTAATTTCAGGCATGGCTTTGAGTAAAGCGGGTAAGGCAACCGGCCGTAACTTAACACTCTCGTTTGCGTCGTGCCTGTCAAACATAAACATGCTGTCTGAGTGTCTAACAAACTCTTCCAGCCCGGCTGTGTCTGTCATCGACTGAGGGACAACTCGTTCTGGATGTGCGGTTGTATCCCAGACCGCGGTAACACTAGAGATTTTTTTGCCCCCCTCCACGATCTGCATTACATCAAGCAACATACGGCTAACGCGCATGCGATCCACCTCTGACAAGTGGATTTTCTTAAGCTCTCGGTACGTGTCATAGGAAACAGTTAGCGATTTAACTCGTAAAGTTGAGTTTACAGACAACCCCCTTGAGGCTGCAAATGATGATAACTCGATGTTTCGACCCTTTTCGTTTGGCCAAGGGTACAACATCTTAAATTTACTGTCCGGTTTTTGATCGTAGGACCTGACACACCGTGCTTTGCTAAGTAGCGCCACGGTTTGACATGCGCTTTGGATTGCCTTTTGAAGTTCTGTCATTGTTGTCCTTAGAGAGAGAATTTTAAGAGTAATTGAATTGGCCCATCTTTTTTGGACAGGGCCGCGGCGCGGAAACGGGTAAGATTGCACCGGCGGAAGGATAGGTCAAACTCCATCCCACTCGGTTTCCGTTCCGCTCGACTAGGCGCGACTGCGCCCATTCGAAAACCTACCTAGCGAACTTCTTATGCTTCAACCGCTTGGGCTCAAGCGCGTCCGGTCCGAGCCTCCGCTTTTTGTCCTCTTCGTAATCCTCGAAGTTGCCTTCGAACCATTCCACATGCGCGTCGCCTTCAAACGCCAGAATATGCGTGCAAATCCGGTCGAGGAAGAAGCGGTCGTGTGAGATGACGACGGCGCAACCGGCGAAATCGACCAGCGCGTCTTCCAGTGCGCGCAGGGTTTCGACGTCGAGGTCGTTGGTCGGTTCGTCGAGCAGCAGGACGTTGCCGCCCTCTTTCAACAGGCGGGCCATGTGGACGCGGTTGCGCTCACCCCCTGACAGCAGCGAGACCTTTTTCTGCTGGTCGCCGCCCTTGAAGTTGAAGGACGAGCAATAGGCGCGGGAATTGACCTGCGCGTCGCCCAGTTGGATGATCTCGGCGCCGCCGGTGATCGCCTCCCACACTGTGTCGTTGTCTTTCAGGTCGTCGCGGGACTGGTCGACATAAGACAGCTCGACCGTGTCGCCCAGCGTGATGGTGCCGCTGTCGGGCTGTTCCTGACCGGTGAGCATCTTGAACAGCGTCGATTTACCGGCACCGTTGGGGCCGATGACGCCGACGATGCCGCCGGGGGGCAGGGCGAAGTCCAGCCCTTCGATCAATTGCTTGTCGCCCATATGTTTCGACAGGCCCTCGACCTCGATCACCTTGCCGCCAAGGCGCTGGCCGTTGGGGATGACGATCTGGGCGCGGGTCAGCTTTTCACGTTCGGACTGTTCGGCCAGCTCGTTATAGGCGTTGATCCGGGCCTTGGATTTGGCCTGACGGGCCTTCTGGCCCTGACGCATCCATTCCAGTTCGCGCTGCAGGGTTTTCTGCTTGGACTTGTCCTCGCGGGCTTCCTGCTCCAGCCGTTTGGCCTTTTGTTCCAGCCATGCGGAGTAGTTGCCTTCGTACGGAATGCCGCGGCCGCGGTCGAGTTCGAGGATCCAGCCGGTGATGTCATCCAGGAAGTAACGGTCGTGGGTGACGATCAGGATGGTACCCTTGTAGTCGATCAGGTGCTGTTGCAGCCAGGCGATGGTCTCGGCGTCCAGGTGGTTGGTCGGTTCGTCCAGGAGCAGCATGTCGGGCGCTTCGAGCAGCAGCTTGCAGAGCGCCACGCGGCGTTTCTCACCACCTGAGAGGTTGGCGATGTTGGCATCGTCCGGCGGGCAGCGCAGCGCCTCCATCGACACGTCGATCTGGCTGTCGAGGTCCCAGAGGTTTTCCGCGTCGATCGCGTCTTGCAGGGTGGTCATTTCCTCCATCAGCTCGTCCGAGTAATTCTCGGCGATCTCCATGGCGATTTCGTTGAAACGGTCGACCTTGGCCTTTTTCGCAGCCACGCCCAGCATCACGTTTTCGCGGACGGTGAGCGATTCATCCAATTGCGGTTCCTGCGGCAGGTAACCGACCTTGGCACCCTCGGCCGCCCAAGCCTCGCCAGTGAAGTCGGTGTCGAGGCCGGCCATGATCTTCATCAGCGTCGATTTACCGGCGCCGTTGACGCCGACAACACCGATTTTCACGCCGGGCAGAAAGCTGAGGTGGATGTTTTCAAAGCACTTCTTGCCACCGGGATAGGTCTTGGAGACACCCTGCATGTGGTAGACATATTGATAGGCGGCCATGTCGCGTCCTCTGGGTCGGGAAATTGGGTTGAAACGCTGGATATCCGAGCGGGGCGGGCGGGGCAAGCTGGTGGTTTTGTGAATTTCGTCCCGTATCTGCATGGGCTAGGTTTGCCGGGCTGTATGAGGGGCATGAAGTAGTGGAACTGGCAGAACTAATATCAGGCTGGGCGAAGCCTGGACGGGTAGAGTGGATTGGCGTCCGGCCCGAGCGGCGGGTTGGGGTGGAGGTGGTGAGGGAGGCGGTGGTCTCGGCTGATGGGCTCGACGGCGACCGGAGCCGTGCGGGCAAGCGGGCGGTTTCTTTGATCCAGCAGGAGCATCTGGCGGCGATTGGGTCTTATCTGGGGCGGGGACCCGTGGCCCCGGAAACCCTGCGGCGCAATCTGGTGGTTTCGGGGATCAATCTTGCCGCGCTCAAGGGGCGCGTGGTGCAGGTGGGCGAGGCTGTTTTGCGCTTTACCGTGATCTGCGCGCCGTGCAGCCGGATGGAAGAGGCGCTGGGCAAGGGCGGCTATTCTGCCGTGCGGGGGCATGGGGGATGGTGCGCCGAAGTTGTCAGGCCGGGGCGGGTTGCGCTGGGCGACGCCGTGCAACCGATTGATTGACAACGCGGCCCGGTTCTGAACATCAGCAGGGTATGGAGCGATACGACATCCCATACGCGCGGCCCGGGCAGGTCGTTGGGCTGTTCGGCGGGTCATTCGATCCGCCGCATCGGGGCCATGTGCATGTAACGCGTGAGGCGATGAAGGCCTTTGGGCTGGATCGGGTGTGGTGGCTGGTGTCACCCGGCAATCCGTTGAAAGAGCGGGGGCCTGCGCCGATTGCGCGGCGGATGGCGGCGGCGCGTCAGGTGATGCAGCATCCGAAGGTGGATGTGACGGATATCGAGGCGCTGGTCGGCACGCGGGCGACGGCGGACACTCTGACAGCGCTCAGACGGCTTTACCCGCAGGTGCGGTTTGTCTGGCTGATGGGCGCGGATAATCTGGCGCAGTTTCATCGCTGGAAAGACTGGCGGCTGATCATGGACACTGTGCCGGTGGGCGTGGTGGCGCGGCCGGGCGAGCGGATCTCGGCCCGGATGTCGCCTGCGGCGCGGGTTTATGCGAAGTACCGGATCGACGGGCAGGCGCGGCATCTTCTGGGGCAGGCACAGGCCCCGGCGTGGTGTTTCGTGAACGTGCCGATGATCGATGTCAGTTCGACCGATCTTCGGACGCGCGGGGAATGGGGCGCGGAAGTGTTGCCGGAATAGCCCCAACGGGCGCATAATCTAACACAGTGGTTGTGTGCTTTTGATCTGTGGGATTTTAATTCGGCTATGGCTGGTCGTTTTTCACGTCGATTGTTTCTGGGGGGATTAGGGGCGTCCCTGATCCCGGCAGCGGGCCTTGCGCAGGCACCGCTTGTATCGCTGAGGCCGCAGGCGCGTGGGGTCATATTAAGCGGTGCCGAGCGATTGGTGGCCGCAGCAGGCCTGAAAGGCGAAGTTGTGTTTGCGGTTGCGGATGTGGCGACCGGGGCGCAACTGGAAGTGTTTGGCGAGGGCGCAAGTCTGCCCCCGGCCAGCGTTGGAAAGGCAATGACCGCGCTTTATGCGCTGGATGTTCTGGGGCCGGAACACCGGTTCGAAACTCGCCTGGTGGCGGATGGCCGGATCGAGAAGGGCGTTCTGCACGGCGATTTGATTCTGGTTGGGGGCGGCGACCCGCTGCTGGATACGGATGCGCTAGCCTCGATGGCGGCCAATCTGCGCGAGGCCGGGATTATCGAAGTGCGCGGCGCGTTCAAGGTTTATGACGGGGCGTTGCCTTATGTGTTCAGCATCGATCCCGGGCAGCCGGATCATGTGGGCTATAGCCCGGCCGTCAGCGGCATTTCCCTGAACTTCAATCGTGTCCATTTCGAATGGAAACGCGCAGGCAATGGCTATGACATAACCATGGATGCCCGCAGTGAGCGTTATGTGCCTGCAGTGGATGTCTCGGCCATGCGGGTCGAGGATCGCAGCCTGCCGATCTATACCTATCAGGCAAGCGCGCGGCAGGATCGCTGGACCGTGGCCAAGGGCGCGCTGGGCAATGGCGGGGCCCGCTGGTTGCCGGTGCGCAAGCCCGCTTTGTACGCGGGCGATGTGTTTCGCACCTTGGCGCGGTCGAACGGGATCGTTTTGAAGCGTGTTCAGGTGACACGCCAGAGCGTACGGGGTGTTGATCTTGTGGTGCATCGCAGCGACAGTTTGGACCATGTCCTGCGCGGGATGCTGAAATACTCGACCAACCTGACGGCCGAGATGGTCGGGCTGACCGCGACCAGGGCGCGCGGTGTTGCCCCGCACACCCTGGTGGAATCGGCAGCCGAGATGAACCGGTGGGCCGCCAGTCGTTTTGGCGTGACCGGAATCGCCATGGTCGATCATTCGGGACTGAGCGATGCCTCGCGCATGGTACCGGCGGATTTGGTTGCGGCCCTTGTTGCAACGCAGAAGTCGGGGATGTTGCGGCCCCTGATGAAACCTTTTGCACTGACCGACCGGAACGGGCGGCCCGTCAAGAACCACCCGATCAAGGTTGATGCCAAGACCGGAACATTGAACTTTGTATCCGGGTTGGGCGGTTTCCTGACAACTGCGGACGGGGTCGATCTGGCATTCGCGATATTCACCGCCGACGTGGATCATCGCGCCACGATCCCACGCGCGCAGCGTGAACGCCCGGATGGTGCACGCAGCTGGAACAGCAGATCACGGAAATTGCAGCGCGCCTTGCTGGAGCGCTGGGGGGCACTTTACGGAAGCTGAAACCTGAAACCGGCCTGAAGCAGGCGTCAGACAGTATGGCGCGCCCGGGCCCCGCGCTCGATCGCGGCCGCGTGCAGGCGGTCGATGTCCAGCTCGTACCGGATTTCTTCCAGCAGGCGCAGTTCGGATTCGGCCAGCGTTCCGTCAGCGGCAGCGACGTCACAGGCCAGGGCATAGGCGGTTTCGTTCAGGCGTTCGGGCAGGTTGTCCCGGATCAGGCCGAACAGCGCATCCAGCCCGTCTTCCTGTTCGAACAGGTCAAACACGACCTGCGACACGTGGCGCATCCGGTCGATGTCGTACCCGGCGAAAACCGGCAACATGTTCACGGCGACCTCGATCTTGACCAGCTCGGCGGTTCGGATGGTTTCGTCGGAGGCCGAGATCGCAACCATGATCGCCACAAGGCAATCCTGTGGGGACATCGGGTGGGGAACTTGCTCGGTCATTCGGGGCATCCTGCTTGGGTGTTTCTGATCGCGCACGATATGAGGGGGGGCGGTGAGGTTCAACACCTAGCTCGTGATTTGAGGCGGAAAAGCAGGTTCTGGGGGTTAGGAATTCTGTTTAACCCCGGTCGGGCATAACCCGGAGGTGCCGGAGCATGGTTTTCTCTGAAGCATTTTTGTGGTCAATCCGTGCGAGATAGTTCTGTGCCCGCTCAACCGGGTCATATCTGTACTGGTCGGGGCCAAGAAACTTGCGTGCATTCAGATCTGCGGTACTCAGAAGGTCGAAATTCACCAGTTCCAGCCAGCAATTCCACCCTTCATCATATTCGCCGGCCCAATTGTTCGTGTAATACCTGACAAGCCGGTTCCGGATCGTATACCCGTGGCAATCGAACGCGAGCAAGCCATTGGTGACGTAGATGTGGCTTCCGGCAAACCCTTCGGCAGGGACAATTCTTTCTGCATAAAAACCGGGCAGGGGCGACATCTTCAGATAGACGCCAGCGAGTATGTGGCAGGCGCCATTGCCGAAGAATATACGGTCCGGAAGCGCCCACCTGCGCTCGGGGTCTTTCTTAACACCGGGTTTCATTCTGTACATGAGTTGCTTTCGCGCCTGGACGTGGAGGAAGAAGGGTCGTGTGCCTATTGGGAAAACTGACAGTCCTTGCGGGGTGGCGCCAGTGATCTGGTGCCGCAGGATCGCGAAAAGTGTTGCCTGTCATTGACTCATGCTGCACTGGCACAATAGGAGGGGCCGGTCGGGTTGCGTGGTGCAGCCGCGACCGTTTCCCCAATGGAGCACATTGAAATGTCTGAACTGCGCGAAACCGCGATGTCGTCCAAGGCCTGGCCCTTTGAAGAGGCGCGCCGGTTGCTCAAACGCTATCAGAAAGGTGCTCCGGAAAAGGGGTATGTGCTGTTTGAAACCGGATACGGCCCGTCGGGCCTGCCGCATATCGGCACGTTCGGCGAGGTGGCGCGGACCACGATGGTCAAGCGCGCCTTTGAAGCGCTGTCGGATATCCCGACCAAGCTGATCTGTTTTTCGGACGATCTGGACGGGATGCGCAAGGTTCCCAGCAACGTGCCGAACCCCGAGGCGCTGGAAGAGCATTTGCAGCGCCCGCTGACCTCGGTTCCTGATCCGTTTGGCGAATTTGACAGCTTTGGCGAACACAACAACGCGATGTTGCGCCGGTTCCTTGATACCTTCGGGTTCGAATACGAGTTCTATTCGGCGCGCGACTTTTATCGCTCGGGCCAGTTCGACGAGATCCTGAAGCGTGCGGTTGAACGCTATGACGACGTGATGGCCATCATGTTGAAAAGCCTACGGGAAGAACGCCAGCAGACCTATTCGATCTTCCTGCCGATCCACCCGGAAACCGGGCGGGTTCTGTATGTGCCGATGAAAAAGGTCTGCGCCGAGACCTATACCGTCACCTTCGATGATGAAGACGGCAAGGAATGGACCGTTCCCGTCACCGGCGGCAACGTGAAGCTGCAATGGAAGCCGGATTTCGGGGCGCGCTGGGCGGCACTGGGCGTTGATTTCGAGATGTACGGCAAGGAACACGCGACCAACGAAAAGATATATGACGGGATCTGCCGGGCCTTGGGTGGCCGCGCGCCCGAGCATTTCAGCTATGAGCTGTTTCTGGACGAGAACGGACAGAAAATTTCGAAATCGTCGGGCAATGGTGTCTCGATTGACGAATGGCTGACCTATGCGCCGACCGAGTCGCTGGCTTACTTCATGTACCAAAAGCCCAAGACGGCCAAGCGGATGCATTTCGACGTGATCCCGAAAGCCTATGATGAGTATCATCAGCAGCTGCGCGCCTATCCGGGGCAGGACCTGAAGGCGCAGTTGAACAACCCGGTCTGGCATATCCACGGCGGCGACGTGCCGGAATCGACCCTGATCGTACCCTTTGCAATGCTGCTGAATTTGGCATCGGTTTCCGGTGCCGAAGACAAGGAGGCGCTGTGGGGCTTTATCCGCCGCTATGCGCCCGAGGCAACGGCAGAGAGCCACCCCGATCTGGACAAGGCGGCCGGTTTCGCCGTGCGGTACTTCAACGATTTCGTCAAGCCGACGCGCAAGCATCGCGCGCCGACGGATCAGGAGCGCGAGGCGCTGGAAGCGCTGAAGGCGGCGCTTGAGGCATATGATGGCCCGACCGAGGATGAGGCGTTGCAATCGGTGGTCTATGCCATCGGACGCGAGCGGTTTGATCCGATGAAAGGGTGGTTCTCGGCGCTTTATGAGGTGCTGCTGGGGGCCTCGCAAGGGCCGCGTTTCGGGGGCTTTATCGCGCTTTACGGCGTGCCCGAGACCATCGCGCTGATCGACAAGGCACTGGCCGGAGAGCTGGTCTGATTTGACCTGAACCGGCATGGGGCTATCCTTGGAACAGGAGGTGGCCCCATGCGTCGACTACTGCTTGCATTATCCCTGAGCGCCGGGCTGGCGTCGGGCGCATTTGCGCAGAGTGCCGAGATCGAGGCCAATATCGCGGCACAGATACAGGCCTTCCGGGCGGATGACTTTGCGACCGCCTTCACCTTTGCCAGCCCCAGCATCCAGCGTCTGTTCCGAAACCCCGACAATTTCGGCGCGATGGTGCGCAATGGCTATCCCATGGTCTGGCGCCCCGCCGATGTGCGTTTTCTGGAACTGCGCGAGGTCGATGGCGCGCTGTGGCAGAAGGTGATGATTACGGACGGTAACGGGCGGGTGCATCTTCTGGACTATCAGATGATCCCGCTGACGGAAGGCTGGAAGATCAACGGGGTGCAACTGTTGGGTGCCGCTGACCCTGCGGCCTGAGGCAACACCACCGTCACGGTGAGATGAACCGTGGTTAATTCCTTTTCGATATCCAGACTGTCGCGTTCGGGGCGGACCTGAACACGGGGTTTGAACGCGTCGCCGGATTTGCGCGGCGCGATTGGGAAAGGGTTTTCAATGAACAAGGCAATCACCGACGGCATCGTGTTCATGCCGCCTCAATTCGCGAATGGTCTGACCGTCTGGTCTGCGGGGGACGGAACGCCCGGGTCGCCCACATATGGCGGGTCCGGCACGGGCGTGTTTGTTCCGGCGGATGCGGATTTTGCCGGTTGTCTTGAGATTCTGAAGGTCAACACAACCCAGCAATTGCGTTACATGGGGCAGACGCCGATCCTGCCCGGTTGCTATTTGCAGATCAAAGCCCGGGTCAAGGCGATCAGCGGCCCGTTGCCGTCGGTGCGCATTGCAGCCTGGGCCGGTGGCGCGGGTGATGTGCATGTGGCCGGTGTTGTGGAACAGGGGCCGGCCACCCAGCTGTCGGGCTATGGCACGGTTCACGAGATCACCGCGATTGTCGGCACCGGTCAGCGCCCGGGCGTGGACATGCCCTGGGGGCTTGCCGCCCTTTACGGGCATTTCGGCCTGGATATCGAAGGGGCCAACGGCGCGCTGGTGCGTGTCGATGATCTTGAGATCACCGATGTCACCGGGTTCTTTCTGCGCGAGATGATCAGCCTGGTCGATGTGCGCGACTTTGGTGCCGTTGGTGATGGTGTGACGGATGACTCGGTTGCGTTTGAGGCGGCGGATCAGGCGGCCGGTGGCCGCCGGGTCTTTGTTCCGCAAGGCATCTATCACCTTGCGGAAAACACCAGCATCGATGCGGAGATTGAATTCGAAGGCACCGTCACCATGCCGGATGACAAGATGCTGTTGCTGACCAAGGATTTCCATCTGCCCGCATATATTGAGGCGTTCGGAGATGAGGAGCTGGCCTTCAAGAAGGCGTTTCAGGCGCTGCTGAACAACTCGGACCACGACTCGCTGGATCTTGGCGGGCGCAAGATTTCCGTTTCCGCGCCAATCGACATGGCCGCTGCGGTTCCCAACAAGCAAAGCGGCTTTTCCACGCGCCGCGTGATCCGCAACGGGCAGTTCGATGTCAAAAGCGGTACCGCCTGGGACACCGAAACCTTCACCTCTGTCGCTACTTATGACCCCTTGGACAAGACACGCCTGACCAATGTCGCCAATGTGGCCAATATTCCGGTAGGATCGCTGGTTGAAGGCAGTGGTGTCGGGCGTGAGGTTTACGTGCGCTCGAAAAACATAGGTGCCGGTGAGATAACCCTGAGTGCACCCATCTATGACGCCGCCGGTACCCAGACCTTTACCTTTCAGTCGTTCAAATACCTGCTGGATTTCAGCGGTTTCGATACGTTGCGGAAATTCGGCATGGAACAGATCGAGTTTCAGTGCAACAGCCGGTGCAGCGGCATTCGTCTGGCGGCCTCGGGCAGCACATTTTCGTTGAAGGACTGTTTTATCAGTCGCCCGAAGGATCGGGGACTGACCTCGACCGCGACGGGGTGCAAGGGGCTGCTGATCGACAATTGCCAGTTCTTGTCCTCAGAAGAAGCGCTTGACGTGACGGACCGGAATTCCATCGGGCTGAACACCAACTCGAACGATGTGAAGCTGCGTCACAATCGGGCGGTACGGTTCAAGCATTTTGCCGTTCTGGGCGGCGGTACTAATTTGGTTCTGGGCAACCATTTCTTTCAGGGCGACGGCATCCCGCAAGGGGTCCGTACCGCGGGGCTGATCATGATCGGCACCTACAACACCTCGACCATTGCCGAGAACTATGTCGACAACTGCTTTATCGAATGGACCAATGAACGCGATGCGGCACCCACCTATACCAGCGGGTTCTCGTTCAGTTCGATGAGCATCACGGACAATATCTTTTTCTCGAGCGATGCGCCGGCCTGGTTCAGCTATATCATCATCCGCCCCTATGGCGCTGGCCATTACCTGAATGGTGTGACGGTGACCGGGAACAAGTTCCGCGCCACCAGCGGTTCGATCGACCGGGCGGAACGGGTCGATACGTCTTTTGCCGATCTGGACAATAACAGGCATTCGAACGTGACCTACGAGAACAATACCTATCACGGGATTGGCAAGAGATCCTCGAACCCGCTGCGCATCCGCAGCCAGCAGAACTCGGTCGCGAATGTCTGGACTGTTTCGGCAAACGGCGAATTGCCGTTTGGCGGCAAGGCGCGCGGTTGCGACGGGGTCACTGCCATCGGGTCGCTGACCGGGGTGTTCAACAACCTTGTCTATTCGGCCCCTCATGTTCTGACGGAACAGGGGGTCAGTGGCGACAGTCTTATTCTGCGCTGGCCGGATCACCTGAAAGGCGAAGTCTCGGTCACGATGCGCATGGAGCGTTGAAACAGCGGCTGGCCGCCCATACCGGGTTGCCAGCCGCCTGATAAACGGGCGCAGAAAAGCGCGGATTGGCGCAGCGGTAAGGAAATAGGCGACGTTTCAATCTGATGTGCTAGGCTTGGGGAAAGAAATGGAGAATCCCGATGCCGAAAATCGCCAAAAACGCCAGTGTTCAGACAGTTATCACCACGTTTGAAATGACGCCCGGCACCTGTCAGGACCTTTTGGAAGCGCTGACCGACGCCTATTCCGAGTTCATTTCGAAGCAGCCCGGCTTTGTTTCTGCGGGGCTTCATGTGAATGATGCGCAAACCCGGATTGCCAACTATTCGCAATGGCAACGTCGCGAGGATTTCCTGGCCATGCTGCGGACCCCCGAGATGCGCGACCGCAACCGCAAGATCAACGAGCTGTGCAAGAGCTTTGAGCCGGTCATGTATGACGTTGCAGAGACATTTGGCTCTACCTGACCTGAATCAAAGCCTGCGGTGCATGTCTGTTTCAAAGTAAGTCTGCAAAACGGAGGCGCATGCTATGTATCACAACATTCTCGTTCCGATTTCTTTCGATGCTGAAAGAGACACGTCCGGGCCGTTGAAACTGGCCCGGGTTCTGGCCACACCGGACGCGCAGGTCACATTGCTGCATGTGGTTGAGCATATTCCGAATTATGCAATCTCGTACATGCCGGCGGAATATCTGTCCGAGGCCCGAAAGGCGATTCAGTCAGAGCTTGATACGCTGGCGTCGCAATTGCCGAATGCCACGGGCGTGGTGGTCGAAGGGCATTCCGGCCGGACCATTCTGGACTGGGCCGAGGCACATCACCCGGACCTGATCATCGTGGCCTCGCACCGGCCGGGGATGCAGGATCTGCTGTTGGGATCAACCGCGTCCCATATTGTGCGCCACGCCCCTTGTGCGGTGCATGTGGTACGGTGACGGCCGGGCATCACTGGCAGTAAGCAAAATTGTGCCTGTGCGGGCGGTGGTTTCGGGCCGGGCCAGATTTTTTGAACCCGGTGGAACTGTGTTGCCTCGGCTTTGCCACATATTGCCCTTATGGGTCGGGGCATGTTGTTCAAGAAACCAACGCAGGAAGCACCTGATCTGAACCCGCGCTCGGCCAAACGGCATCTGCGCGCCGAGGCGGCGCGGCGGCAGGCGCTGTCCCCGCTGCGGATACTGATCATGGTTCTGCTGCTGCCGCTGACGACCGCGCTGATTGCCACGGGCGTCTTTCTGCGCACCTCGGGCTATGAGCGGGACGAGGCGGTGATCCACCTGATCGCGCTGGCGGGATGTGATGCGACACAGGCCATGGGGATCGGGCCATTCCGCGCAGGGCAGCCGGGCTATCATGAGCGCAACGACCCGGATGGTGACGGGGTGGCCTGCGGGTATGCCGAGCTGGAGCTGCCACGCGCGACCACCGTGCAGGCACAGGACCAGCCGAAGCCGCGCGAACGGTCAGTGGGAAGCGCCAAGTTCGTGCGCCCCTGAATTCTAGGGGCGGGAAAGGGCTAACCTTTCATCGCCTGTAGCAGTTCCAACAACCCTTTGCGGTCGTCGTCACTGGCATAATCGCCGGTGGCCAGCCGTTCGGCGATACGCAGGCGCAGGCGTTCCTGTTGAGTGCGGACCTCTTCCCCGGCGGTTTCGGCCAGCGTCTTCATGATCACCGCCACGGCCTGTTGGCGCTTGGTGGTGGGGTTGGCGATATAATCGACAAGGCTCTGCTGGCCGGAATCGAGGATGTTTTCGGCCAGTTCGCGCAGTTGGTCGCCATTGGGCAGCAGCGGGGTGGGTGCATCCTCGGGCGGCAGGATTTCCGGCAGGTTGCGTGGAACCTCGGCCAGAGCGTTCGCGCCATCGACAAAGGCTTCGGTGATCATCCGCGTGATCTTGATCGCGCGCGGGTCCTTGAACAGAGCCGAGGCGATGGCCACGCCGTAATCGGTATAGACCCACGGATTGACCCGCCGCCCCCCACGGCCTTTGGGTTTTGAGATCACATTCTGTGATTGCAAATCAGCGACCTCGGCATCGGTCAGCTGAAAGCGGTAGCCCTCGAACAGGTCGGTGTTGCGCGACACCGCCTGATTGAAGGCACTGACGGATTTTCCGTAGAACTGCGCCAGATCCTCGGCCAGCACCACACGGGTGCCGCGCACCCTGTGAATGGCGCTTTGCACCTCATGCGCGCTGGGCAGGTTTTTCGGGTTCGTCATGGCAGCCGTTTGGAATCACAATTTGTGATTTCAAACGTGGAGGAGGGTGGGGCGGGGTGCAAGGGTGGAGTGTGGGGATCTCCTTGCCCAAAACCTGATAAACCGCGTGCTCAGCCGGGCGTATTGCGCAGATAGGCAAAGCGATAGGCAAGCGCGACGCCGCCTGCGCCGCCGACAATATTGCCGATCGTGACCCAGAACAGGTTGCCCATGGCCGCGCCCAAACCGAAATCGGCACCGGCAAGCGCGCCCTGCGGCAGCAGGTACATGTTGGCGACCGAATGTTCGAGCCCCAAGAGGACAAACGCCGCTATGGGCCAGAGTACCGCCATGATCTTGCCCGCCGCTGTTCTGGCCGCGAAGCTCAGCCAGACGGCAAGGCAGACCAACGCGTTGCACAGAACGCCGCGCGCAAACGCCTGGGTGGCAGAGAGGTCGGCCTTGCCATTTGCGATTGCTGATGCGGTGGCCCCCATGGGCCCGTCCAGCAAACCGGTTGCAGCGAAGGCCAGAGCCAGCGCGATAGACCCGACCAAGTTCCCAAGGTACACGAGGCTCCAGTTGCGCAGCAGGGCGCGCGGCGAGATTTTCCGATCCACCGCCGCGACGGTCATCAGGGCGTTTCCGGTGAACAGCTCGGCCCCGCCGACGATCACAAGGATCAGGCCCAGAGAAAACACGACGCCACCCAGGAACCGGGCCGGTCCAAACCCCGGGTCAACGCCGGTCATGACCATGGTGAAGGCGGCCCCGCCGAAGCCGATGAACACACCCGCAAGTATCGCCAGAGTCAGCGTCTGGCCGACCGTGAGATGTGCCTTGGCAACGCCAGCGGTTTCAACCAGCTCGGCGATCTGGGCGGGTTTGTAGGCGTCAATTCCGGTTGGGTTCTGTGTTTGCATGGGACCCACTTTGCCGAGGCATTCGTGGTGCGGCATTGATTGGGATCAAAGCATCCATCGGTGCAAAAACAACCGCACTGGGGGCGAGGCTGCAACCCTGAAGGGACAACCGCCCGGATGCAGTGCGGTGTATGGTTGAAAATCGGCGCAAATCGCCGGTATCAATGCGAGATTTCGGGTTGTCGTGCTAGGGTGCGCGCGGCGGGGCCGTTCCGGCCGTGTTACATGGCAATTTCGCCAGACGACGGAGGAAAGTGATGTTTGCACGAATTACCCAATACAAAATGAAGCCCGGTACGCGCGAGGCGGCGACGGCGAAGATGAATGAATTGAAATCCGACATCATGGGTATGCCCGGCATGCACAGCTTTACCAACGTGATGAACGAGGATGGTTCAGGCTATGTGATCTCGGTGGTCGAAAGCGAGGCGACCTCGAACGCAAACGCACCCAAAGTGGCCGAGTTGTGGGGCCATTTCGCCGAATTCATGGAAGGCCCACCGACGCCGGTTGGGTACGACGTGATTGCCCATTGGGATAAGGGGTAGCGGTTAGGGCGGGGATAGACCCGCCCTTTCTTTTATTTGGAGAGAACAGCGATTTGGACCTCATGTGGTCTGGCCAGGGTGTTCGGGTTCGTCATGGCAACCGCTTGGAAACACAATTTGTGAATTCAAACGTGGAGCAGTGCGCGCTGGGCTGCAAGGGTGGAGTGTGGGATGTGACTTACCTACTCAGGCAAACGCTCATAACTCTTTCCTTAGTATCACCGCCGTAACGGGTGTTGGACGGCAGTGCGATCCAGTCTCTGTGCCGATAACTCCAAAGAAACGGCCAATTCTCGCTGTTACACGCGACGCCATGTGGGGACTGGTAACCGTCGGAGCGTTCTCGAATGGACTTGAACAAAGACGAACGTTCTATGATGCGTAACTCGGATGCTTTCGCGTATCTTTTCATTTGCCATTGCACTTGCAGGCTTTGCAACGCGACCGGACCTATCACTGTAAGCATTGCGCCAACAATAATAGTCGGTATTTTTGCCTTGCCCGGCATGATCGCAGCGGCTGCGGCCACCAAAAACAGTAAAATCAACGCCGCAAAGAAAAAAACAAAAAGTCTCGCGGTTAAAGCATCTCCCAGTAAAAATAGGATTGAGGCGGGCCATACAGCGAGCGCCAGCATTCGTAAGCCGCTAAAGCTCGAATCTACTCCAAGTCCCCAGATGATCATCAAAAGGAGCACGAACCATAGCATTGATATACTTCTGCCGGGCGACGCTTCGCGCCATCCTGCGAGCACACTTACCCATACCCAAACCATTGCTAGGAGTGAAATTGTTCCGAGCAGTCCAACTACAATAAGAAGCGTGATCAAAAAACTTTCCTAAACCGATTGTCTAAGAAGATAGATTTCCTGCTTTGAGGCAAATTGCAACCGTCAGTTGCGTTTTAACCTACCTCTTCCGCCGCTTAACATTCCCACCCCTTTGCCCCGGCCGTCCAGCCGTAGACCGCCCACGCGATTTCACGGCATCTTCCGAGGCTTTCTCGACCGCCCATTGGCGGGCCATGGGGTCGTCGGCGATGGCCAGATCGACCGCTTCCAGGCGTTTGATTTCATCGCGGATGTTAGCGGCCTCTTCGAATTCCAGGTTCTCGGCGGCTTTGCGCATCTGGTCGCGCAGCCCGTTCAGGTGCGCCTCGAGATTGGCACCGTGCATCGGTTTGTCGATGGTGGCGGTGACGCGGTTCATGTCCACGTCGCCCTCATAAAGCCCGGCCAGAACATCCTCGACATTCTTTTTCACGGTCGCGGGCGTGATGCCGTGTTCCTCGTTATAGGCCATCTGCTTGGCGCGGCGGCGGTCGGTTTCGGCCAGCGCGCGTTCCATCGAACCGGTGATCTTGTCGGCATACATGATCACCCGGCCATCGGCGTTGCGCGCGGCGCGGCCGATGGTCTGGACCAGCGAGGTCTCGGACCGCAGAAAGCCTTCCTTGTCGGCGTCCAGAATGGCGACCAGCCCACATTCGGGAATGTCGAGCCCTTCACGCAGCAGGTTGATGCCGACCAGCACGTCGAACGCGCCCAGACGCAGGTCGCGCAAAATCTCGATCCGTTCCAGCGTGTCGATATCGGAATGCATGTAGCGCACCTTGATACCCTGTTCGTGCAGGTATTCGGTCAGATCCTCGGCCATGCGTTTGGTCAGCGTCGTGACCAATGTGCGATAGCCATCGGCGGCGACCTTGCGCACCTCGTCCAGCAGGTCGTCGACCTGCATCGACACGGGGCGGATTTCGACCTGCGGGTCCAGCAGGCCGGTGGGGCGGATCACCTGTTCGGTGAAGACGCCGCCGGTCTGGTCCAGCTCCCACGCGGCGGGGGTGGCCGAGACGAAGACGGATTGCGGGCGCATGGCATCCCATTCCTCGAACTTCAGGGGCCGGTTGTCCATGCAGGACGGCAGGCGGAACCCGTGTTCGGCCAGCGTGAACTTGCGCCGGTAGTCGCCCCGGTACATGCCGCCGATCTGCGGCACGCTGACATGGGATTCGTCGGCAAAGACAATGGCGTTGTCGGGGATGAATTCGAACAGGGTCGGGGGCGGCTCGCCCGGCGCGCGGCCGGTCAGATAGCGCGAATAGTTCTCGATCCCGTTGCAGACGCCGGTGGCCTCGAGCATTTCCAGATCGAAATTGGTGCGCTGTTCCAGCCGCTGCGCCTCGAGCAGTTTGCCTTCGCCGACCAGCTGGTCGAGGCGCGTCCGCAGTTCTTTTTTGATCCCGATGATGGCCTGCTGCATCGTCGGTTTCGGCGTCACGTAGTGGGAGTTCGCATAGACCCGGATATGGTCCATCGTGTCGGTTTTTTCGCCGGTCAACGGGTCGAATTCGGTGACCTGTTCCAGTTCCTCGCCGAAGAAGGACAGTTTCCAGGCGCGGTCTTCGAGGTGGGCGGGCCAGATTTCCAAACTGTCGCCCCGCACCCGGAACGAGCCGCGCTGAAACCCCTGATCGTTACGGCGGTATTGCTGGGCCACCAGATCGGCCATCACCTGCCGCTGGTCGTATTCGTGACCGACCTTCAGATCCTGTGTCATCGCCCCGTAGGTTTCGACCGAGCCGATACCGTAGATGCAGCTGACCGAGGCGACGATGATCACGTCATCGCGTTCCAGCAACGCCCGCGTGGCCGAGTGGCGCATCCGGTCGATCTGTTCGTTGATCTGGGATTCTTTTTCTATGTAGGTGTCAGAGCGCGGCACATAGGCTTCGGGTTGGTAATAGTCGTAATAGGACACGAAATATTCCACCGAGTTTTCGGGGAAGAAGCCCTTGAACTCACCATATAGCTGCGCCGCCAATGTCTTGTTGGGGGCGAGGATGATGGCCGGACGCTGGGTTTCTTCAATCACCTTGGCCATGGTGAAGGTCTTGCCCGTCCCGGTCGCGCCCAGCAGCACCTGATCGCGTTCCCCGTCCAGCACGCCGCCCGCCAGTTCCTTGATCGCCGTGGGCTGATCGCCCGCCGGATTGAATTCGGTATGCATCACGAATTGCTTGCCGCCTTCCAGTTTCAGACGCGCGCGCACGTCTTCGGTGGTCAGTTGGGTCTTGTCGGAATGGGCGTAAGGCATTGGTAGGCTCCAGGCGTCAGGCCCTTACATTTGTTCTTATTTTGTCCAACTGCAAGGGCCGATCCGGATTCATTGCCCGCTATGCGGTCTGAGGCCGTGCGACGGGTGAGACGGTGTGATGTTCTTGCGTTTGTTTGGCGAGACCCTATTCCGACCTGATGACAGTTTCTGGCATGAGTTCGCAGGCGAGGGCCGCGACAATTGCAATCTTGCCCCCGGGCGCGCTCTGACGCATAAACGGGCTCAGCCAAGTGAGTACGGAGAGGCGACATGCGCGCACGGATCTACCAGCCCGCAAGAAATGCGATGACCTCGGGGATGGCCAAGACCCGCAAATGGGTTCTGGAATACGCCCCGGCCTCGGCGCGCGAGGTTGATCCGCTGATGGGCTGGACGTCGTCCAGCGACACGCAGGCTCAGGTGCGCCTGAAGTTCGACACGCGGGAAGAGGCGCTGGATTATGCCAAGGCCCACGGTATCGATGCCGAGGTCAGCGAGCCGCACAAGCGCAAACCCAATCTGCGCGCGCGGGGCTATGGCGAGAATTTCGCAACCGACCGGCGCGGCCCCTGGACGCACTGAATGATCGAAATCCGAGAGGCTGACCCGACATCGGACGTATTGCGCCCGATTGTCGATGCGCATTTTGCCCATGGTGAAACTGCGGGACCTGCGGAAAGCAACCACACGATGGACGCTGAAGCCTTGGCTGGGCCGGGGGTGCGGTTCTGGGCCATTTTTGACGGACAGGAGCCATTGGGATGCGGTGCGCTGAAAGCGCTGCCCGATGGAACCGCCGAAGTAAAATCAGTGCATATTCTGGCGCAGGCAAGAGGGCGCGGGCTGGCGCGCGTGCTGATGGTGCATCTGGCTGAACAGGCTGGCGCAGAGGGGTGCGAGGCTTTGGTTCTTGAGACCGGGGCGAGCCATCTTCGCGAATATGATGCCGCCCGTAAGCTGTATGAGTCGCTGGGATATTCCTATTGCGGGCCTATCTTTGGGTATGTTGACGATCCCAACAGCGCATTCATGCGCTTGCCTCTTGAACCCCGCGGGTAAAAACCGCAAGAAGGGCGCAGCGGTCCCTTAGCTCAACTGGATAGAGCAGCTGACTTCTAATCAGCAGGTTGAGGGTTCGAGTCCTTCAGGGATCGCCATTGTCAAACCAGATCAATACCGGACATGCGCCTGCTTTGGTCGGCGCGTCGTGATTTTGTGGCTGTTTGGTGTGGTATGAGGGGCTGGACGAGGGGGTCATGCCAGCCCCTCTAAGGGGGTCACAGAGTGGTAGTATGTGTTCCTTACGTACAATCTAACGTGATTCACCGTGCGGCGATATTGGGGGATTCCCGTAGGTTGGCATTTGCGCGGAAATATGCGTGTCAGGCAGTGCAATCCTGTTGAGATCAGACCGGGTTTTTGCGCGGTATTCGTGTTGAGGCTGTAGAAGCCGCTGGCAAATCCGGGGGTGATGCAAAAAATATATTGCAACCGGTTGCAAAGAAAATCATTGTTACGCACAACAACAAGATTCGGGAGAGCTGCATGTTGAGGGTCGGATTGCTGGGTGCCGGGCGTATTGGGCGCGTTCATGCGCAGGCCATATCTTCCCATCCGGGGAGCAGGTTGTGTGCGGTATCCGATGCGCTGCCCGAGGCGGCGAACAGCCTCGCGGATGAATATGGGGCCGAGGCACGCAGTTCAGAAGAAATTATCGCTGATCCCGAGATTGACGCGGTTCTGATTGCAACACCGACGGATACGCATTCCGACCTGATTGAGGCGGCCACGGGCGCTGGCAAAGCCGTTCTGTGCGAAAAGCCCGTCGATCTGAGCCTTCAGAGGGCACAGGACTGTCTGAGCGCCGTAGCGGGGCGCGGCAAACCTGTCATGATTGGGTTTAACCGGCGGTTCGATCCTAATTTTGCGGCTTTGAAGGCCGGTTTGGACGCGGGTGAAATCGGCAAGGCCGAACTGTTGTCGATCACGTCATTTGACCCGGCCCCGCCACCGGTCGCCTATGTAAAAGTGTCCGGTGGACTGTTTCGGGACATGATGATCCACGATTTTGACATGGCGAACTTTCTGATGGGGGATGTGCCTCAGACCGTCACGGCGGTGGGATCGTCGCTTGTGGATGCGGAGATCGGCGCGGCAGGCGATGTGGATACGGCTGTGGTCACAATGACTTACGCAGACGGCCGGATTGCGGTCATCAAGAACTCGCGCCGGGCGGCCTATGGCTATGATCAGCGGGTCGAGGTGCTGGGTTCGGAAGGGTTGTTGCAGGCGCATAACATGCTGGAAAACACCGTCGTGAAATCGACGGCAGATGGCGTTGTGGGCGCAAAGCCGACTTATTTCTTTCTGGAACGCTACATGCCGGCCTATCGCGTGGAATGGGCCGCATTTGTTGATGCCGTCAGCGGCGGTTCCAACGTTCCCGTCACGTTGCAGGATGGTGTGGCGGCGCTGGCGATGGCCGAGGCCGCGACCCTGTCAGCGCAGACGGGAATGCCCGTCCGGATGGAGGAAATTTTGAAACCGGTTGCAAAATGACCAAAATTCTTCAAACTAACGACAGCTCGGCCCTGAGCCGCAGCCACTGAGATTCGGCACAGCCGGATGATTGGGGCCGGTACCCCAACAGAAGATCAGACTGAACCAATGGGAGGAAACTGAAATGAAGAAATTCGTTAAAGGTGCACTTGCCGCAGGGGCACTGGCCCTGGCGACGCCCGCTCTTGCGCAGGACATCGTGGTCGTATCGCATGGCCAGGCCAATGACGCATTCTGGAACGTCGTGAAGAACGGTGTTGAACAGGCTGGCAAGGATGTCGGAGTGAATGTGGAATACCGCGCTCCGGAAACTTTCGACATGGTGGCCATGTCGCAGCTGATCGACGCTGCCGTGAACCAGGAGCCCGATGGCCTGATCGTTTCGATCCCGGATGCGGATGCGCTTGGCCCGTCGATCGAACGCGCCGTTGCCGCAGGCATCCCGGTGATCTCGATCAACTCGGGGTCGGATGTGTCGAAACAGCTGGGTGCGTTGCTGCACGTGGGTCAGGACGAGTTTGACGCCGGGAAAGCTGCGGGCGAACAACTGGCTTCGATGGGGGGCAAAACCGCGATCTGTGTGAACCACGAAGTGGGCAACGTTGCGCTGGACCTGCGCTGCGCAGGTTTCGCGGAAGGCTTTGGCGGTAATGTCGAAGTTCTGCCGACCTCGAACGATCCGTCGGAAATCGAGTCGAAGGTCTCGGCTGCACTGGCTGCTAACGAAGCCGTCGATACGGTCATGGCGCTGGGTGCAAGCTCGGCCGGTGAGCCGACTGTTGCCGCTGTCAAAGCATCGGGTCGTGACGTGAATGTTGCGTCCTTCGACCTGTCGGCCAACTTCCTGCAATCGATTGCAGATGGCGACGCGGCCTTTGCCATTGACCAGCAGCAGTATCTGCAAGGGTATCTGTCGGTGAACTTCATGGGCCTGCACGCCAAATACGGCCTGATGCCCGGTGGTAACGTTCCTTCGGGTCCGAACCTGATCACTCAGGACAAGGCCGCGCAGGTGATCGAGCTGTCCGCGCAGGGCATCCGCTGATCCATACCGCAACCTGAACAAAACGGGGCGGCGCGGTGGCGCCGTTCCCACCCAAGTGGGAGGAAACGATGAGTGACTCAGCGCAAATCGCCGGGGACGAAAGGGTCAAGAAAGAACCTTTCATGACCAAGCTCATGAAACGGCCCGAACTCGGTGCGATGGCGGGCGTCGTTCTGGTGGTCATCTTCTTTGCCATCACAGCAGACGATTCGATGTTTACCCTGGCCGGGGTCATGAACTTCATGACACCTGCGGCACAGCTGGGCATTCTGGCAATCGGTGCGGCCCTTTTGATGATCGGTGGCGAGTTTGATTTGTCCATCGGTTCAATGGTGGCGTTTGCGGGCCTGTTTTTCGGCGTCTGTGTGGTGACATGGCAGTTGCCACTGATCATTGCGATCCCCATGACATTTGTATTCGCGGCATTCGTCGGGGCAGTAAACGGAAATATCGTCATAAGATCCGGCCTGCCGTCCTTTATCGTGACGCTGGCTTTCCTGTTCATTCTGCGCGGTCTGTCGTTGGTTGGCCTCAAGGCGGCGACCGGAGGATCGACCCAGTTGCGCGGTGTACGTGACGTAGTTGAAAACGACTGGCTGGCGCCGTTCTTTTCGGGCGAAGCCTTTGGCAGCCTGTTTGCCTGGCTGGCGGCCAACGGCATGATTGACACCTTCAAAAGCGGAGCACCCAAGGTGCCCGGCGTACCGGTGGAAATCCTGTGGTTCATCGTGCTGGCATTGGCAGCCACCTACGTGTTGCTGCGGACCCCGGCCGGAAACTGGATATTCGCGGCGGGCGGTGACAGCACTGCGGCATCGAATTCCGGTGTTCCCGTGAGCAAGATCAAGGTGTCCCTGTTCATGCTGACCGCCTGCTGTGCTGCACTTGTTGCCATCATTACGGTGATCGACGCGGGCTCGACCGACGCGCGGCGCGGTTTCCAGAAAGAATTCGAGGCGATCATCGCCGCCGTGATCGGAGGTTGCCTGCTGACGGGCGGATATGGCTCGGCCATCGGGGCGTTCTTTGGGTCGATCATCTTTGGCATGGTTGTCATCGGACTGACCTATACGGATTTCGATCAGGACTGGTTCCAGGTGTTCCTGGGCGCGATGCTGCTGATTGCCGTTCTGTTCAACAACGCGATCCGCAAACGCGTAACCGGGGAGCGCTGATATGACCGAAGATACCAAGTTCCACCACGGCGATGCGGCGGGCGATCAGGCCCCCATCGTGGAAATGAAGGATATCGAGAAGCACTTTGGCAACATCATCGCATTGGCGGGCGTCAGTTTTGACGTCAAACCGGGTGAATGCCACTGTTTGCTGGGCGATAACGGCGCGGGTAAGTCGACCTTCATCAAGACCATGTCCGGGGTACATAAACCCACCAAGGGCGAGATCTTTTTCGAGGGCAGGCCACTGCATTTCGACACCCCTCGGGATGCGATGGAGGCAGGCATCGCGACCGTGTTCCAGGATCTGGCGATGATCCCGCTGATGAGCGTCACGCGCAACTTTTTCATGGGGCGCGAGCCGACCAAGGGTAAGGGTTTGCTGAAGCGGTTCGATGTCGAACACGCGAATGAGGTCTGCATGGAAGAGATGCGCAAGATGGGCATCAACCTGCGTGGGCCGGATCAGGCCGTTGGCACCCTGTCTGGGGGGGAACGGCAGACCGTCGCCATTGCCCGCGCCGTGTACTTCGGGGCCAAGATCCTGATCCTGGACGAACCGACCTCGGCCCTGGGTGTGCGCCAGACCTCGAACGTGCTGGCCACCATCGACAAGGTGCGCAGTCAGGGCGTCGGCGTGGTGTTCATCAGCCACAACGTGCGTCATGCGCTGGCAGTGGGTGACAGGTTCACCGTTTTGAACCGGGGCAAAACGCTGGGCACAGCAACGCGTGGCGAGATCACGCCAGAGCAGTTGCAGGACCTGATGGCAGGCGGTCAGGAAATGGCCGAGCTTGAAGGATCGCTGGGCGGTACGGTTTAAAGTTCAGAACTTGGATGCCCCAATGGGGCATCCATCGGGCGGTGGCACGTGACGCCACTCTGTATTCAGGCTTTGATACAAAAGCTGGCATCTTCGCAAATGAGAAAACCCGCAGGCCGCCAAAGGCGGAGCTGAGTTGAAAGGGATCATGATGAGCAAGACAGTCCGACTGACCGCGGCGCAGGCTCTGGTGCGCTATCTGGGCGCGCAGATGAACGAGACCGGAGAGCCCTTTATCGCAGGTGTCTGGGCGATTTTCGGCCATGGCAACGTGGCCGGTCTGGGCGAGGCGCTGCACGGTGTGAAAGACAGCCTGCCCACCTATCGCGGTCACAATGAACAAACCATGGCGCATTGCGCGATTGCCTATGCCAAGCAGTTGGGGCGCAGGCGGGCGATGGCGGTCACTTCGTCCATCGGGCCGGGGGCCACCAACATGGTCACCTCTGCGGCACTGGCCCATGTGAACCGCCTGCCGGTTTTGTTGCTGCCCGGCGACGTGTTTGCCACGCGTGGTCCCGACCCGGTTTTGCAGCAACCCGAAGTGTTCTCGGACGGAACCATCAGTGCGAATGACTGCTTCAGACCGGTCAGCCGCTATTTCGACCGCATCACCCGGCCGGAGCACCTGTTGACGGCGCTGCCGCGTGCCTTCCGCACCATGACGGACCCGGCGGATTGCGGTCCGGTGACGCTGGCCTTTTGTCAGGATGTGCAGGCCGAGGCTTATGACTATCCCGAAAGCTTTTTTGAGCCGCGCGTCTGGTATCAGCGCCGCATTCGTCCGGATGAAGGTGAGCTGGCGCGTGCCGTGGCCGCGATTAAGGCAGCCAAGCGCCCTGTGATCGTGGCCGGGGGCGGTGTGCATTATTCGGACGCGACCGCCGCGTTGCAGCGCTTTGCCGAGGCACACAACGTGCCGGTGGCCGAGACGCAGGCCGGTAAGTCCGCGCTGGCCTGGGATCACCCCCTGAACCTTGGTCCGATTGGCGTCACCGGCGGTGAGCCTGCCAATGATATCTGCGCCGAGGCTGATCTGGTGCTGGGCGTCGGCACCCGGTTTCAGGACTTCACCACAGGGTCTTGGGGATTGTTCGCAAACCCCGAGCGGGAGTTGATCAGCCTGAACACCGCCGCCTATGACGCGGCAAAGCACGGCGCGATGCCGCTGCAGGCTGACGCCCGCGTAGGGCTTGGTGAACTGAGCGGTGCGTTGGGCGGTTATCGCGCGCCTGATATGCCTGCAACGCTGAAACCCGAGTGGTTTGCCAAGGTCGACGCATTGACCGACGCGCCGGTGGACAGCAATGCGCTGCCCACGGACATGCAGGTGATTGGTGCCGTGCAGCGGGCGGCCAATGAAAACACCGTTGCCATGTGTGCCGCAGGCACGATGCCGGGTGAGCTGCACAAGCTGTGGAAGGCACCGCGCCCCGGTGCCTATCACATGGAATATGGCTTCAGCTGCATGGGGTATGAGATCGCCGGTGCCATGGGCATCAAGATGGCCCAGCCCGACCGCGACGTGATCTGCTTTACCGGCGACGGCACTTACATGATGGCGAATTCCGAAATGGCGACGGCGGCGATGATGGGGATTTCGTTCACCGTTGTGGTCACCGACAATCGCGGCTTTGGCTGCATCAACCGTTTGCAGATGGGAACCGGCGGGGCCGAGTTTAACAACCTGCTGGATCACGCGGTCGGCGGCGAAAATTCGGCGATCGACTTTGCCAAACATGCCGAAGCAATGGGAGCGACCGCGGTCAAGGTCAGCTCGATCGCCGAGCTTGAGGAGGCACTGGCTAAACGTGCCGAGGTCAGAGGCCCCTATGTGGTGGTGATCGACACCGATCCTTATCCTTCGACCGAATATGGCGGAACGTGGTGGGAAGTGGCGGTGCCCGAGGTCAGCATCCGCCCGGAAGTAAACGAAAAACGTGCGGCCTATGAGGTCGCCATCAAGGAAAGAAACACGAAATGAGCGTGAAGATCGGTATCTCTCCGATTGCCTGGCAGAATGACGATCTGCCGGACCTGACCGCAGCCTACACGATGGAGCAGGCGCTGAAAGAAGCGCGCGAGATCGGCTATACCGGTGTTGAACGGGGCCAGCGGATGCCCGGCGACACCGAAGGGTTGCGCGCCTATCTGGACGCAAACGACATCGCGCTGTGTGGCGGTTGGTGTTCGGGCAGTACTCTGGTCAATGACCTTGAGGCCGAGGTCGCCATCGTGCGCGAGCAGGTGGAACAATTTGTTGCGCTGAACAGCCCCTGCATCGTTTACGCCGAGTGTTCAAATACCGTTCAGGGGCAGATCGGAACGCCGGTCAATGACCGCCCGAAGCTGTCCAAAGACGAGGTTCTGGCCTATGCGGGCAAGCTGACCGAGCTTGCCAAATGGATGGCAGATCAGGGTATGCCGATGGCCTATCACCATCATATGGGCACGATCATCGAAAGCGAAGAGGATGTGAACTGGCTGATGCAGGGTTCAGGCCCCGAGCTGAAGCTGTGTTTCGATACGGGTCACTTGCTGTTTGGCGGTGGCGACGTGATGGCCACGCTGAACCGTTGGGGCGACCGGGTGCATCACGTGCATTTCAAGGACATCCGTCCAGACATCGTGCAGGACACGCGCGAGAACAATCGCAGCTTTCTGGATGCCGTAATTGCCGGGGCATTCACCGTGCCGGGTGATGGGTGCATCGACTTTCAGGCCGTAGCCAACGCGTTGAAAGCAATGGATTACAGCGGCTGGATCGTGGTCGAGGCCGAGCAGGACCCCGCCAAGGCGCCGCCCTATGAGTACTCCAAATTGGGCTATGACCACATCGTCGAGGTTTGCGGCAAGGCAGGGTTGGAGATCACCGTTTAATCACCGCCCCTCGGGGCAACACCGAAGCCATGAAAGAGGAGTTTGTCATGGTACATCAAGAACTTGGATATGTCGGTTATTTTGACCGGGAATCCTGTGATCTGGATGAATTCAAGGTGTTGACCTCGCAAAACCTGACAACCGGTGCGGTGCCTCATGCCGCATCGGTACAAAAGAACGTTCCGATCTATGATATGCACGCCCTGCGCCCGGCGCTGGAGAAGGCAGATCAAAGAAAAGCGCTGCTGGCGGAATGGGCAGGCGTGTTGGACAGATCTGCGGGTGTGATCGTTCTAAAAGGCGCATTTGCGGATACGTCCGTGATCGACCGGGCGACGGCTGTGTTCCAGCAGATCATCGAGGAAGAACGTCAGGGCGGGGCCGGAGAAGGCGACCACTTCGCGGCCTCGGGCGCGAATGACCGGATATGGAACGCATTGCAGAAACAGTGCTTGCGCGACCCCGAAGGCTTTGCACTCTATTTCGGGAATGTGGCCATTGCAACGGCTTGCGAAGCGTGGCTGGGGCCGAACTATCAAATGACCGCGCAGATCAATCAGGTGCGCCCCGGCGGCAAGGCACAGCAGGCGCATCGGGATTACCATCTGGGCTTTCAATCCGCCGACAGCGCCGCCCGGTATCCGGCCCATGCCCATCTGGTGACGGCTTCGCTGACCTTGCAGGGGGCGGTTGCGCATTGTGACATGCCCGTGGAAAGCGGCCCAACCAAACTGCTGCCCTTTTCGCAGCTTTATGCGCCGGGATATCTGGCCTTTCACGATGCGGTACACCGGGCGTTTTTCGAAGAGAACTACATTCAGTTGCCCCTTGAAAAGGGGGATGCCGTTTTCTTCAACCCGGCGCTGTTCCACGCTGCCGGGGAAAACAGCAGTGCGGATATTCAGCGGATGGCGAACCTGTTGCAGGTCTCGTCTGCCTTCGGACGTGCGATGGAGATGGTTGACCGGCAGTCCATGTCGCAGGCGGTGTTTCCGTCGCTGGTCGCCCTGAAACAACGCGGGGCGCTGAGTGCGGCAGAGCTGAATGCGGCGATTGCCGCAACGGCTGAGGGCTATCCGTTCCCGACCAATCTGGACACCGACCCGCCGATTGGTGGCAATGCGCCTGAAAGCCAGGCCGACATATTGCACCGGGCCGTATCGGAAGGGTGGGCCGAGGCCCGACTGTCCGAGGCGCTTTCGGCCCTGCAAGCACGACAAGCGGCCTGAGGGCGAAACAGGCGGGCCGTTTAGGCCCGCCCAATAAGGAGAACAAGAATGGCAGACCTGCTGAAGAAGCCTAAGGGAACCCGTGGCAAGGTACATGACATCACTCCGGACAGTGCCGGATGGCGATATGTGGGTTTTGGGCTGTATCATCTGCAAGCGGGTGACAGGGCGGCCGAGGCGACAGGAGACCGCGAGATCATTCTGGTGATGGTCGAAGGCAAGGCACGGATCACCGGGGCCGGTCAGGACTGGGGTGTATTGGGCGACCGGATGAACGTGTTCGAAAAGACACCGCCGCATAGCCTGTATCTGCCCAACGGAACCGCGTGGGAGGCTGTGGCGGAAACCGACTGCATTGTGGCGGTGTGCTCGGCCCCGGGTAAGGGCGGCCACAAAGCGCGCCGGATCGGGCCGGATGGCATCACGCTGACCGAACGCGGCAAGGGTGTGAATACGCGGTATATCAACAATATCGCGATGGAGAACGAGGATTATGCCGACAGTCTGCTGGTGACTGAGGTCTTTACGCCCAATGGGCACTGGTCCTCTTACCCCAGTCATCGACATGATGAGGACGATTTTCCCCGCATCACCTATCTGGAAGAGACGTATTACCACCGCCTCAACCCGGCCAACGGGTTCGGAATTCAGCGGGTTTATACCGATGATGGCCAGTTGGATGAGACGATGGCTGTCTCCGATGGCGATGTTGTGATCGTTCCGCGTGGCCATCACCCTTGCGGCGCGCCCTATGGGTTTGAGATGTATTATCTGAACGTCATGGCGGGCCCGTTGCGCAAATGGCGGTTTGCCCTGGCCCCCGAGGTCGAATGGATCATGGAGCGTGACGGATGAGCCAAGACTTCGCCAATTACCCTAGCCTTGCGGGCAAAACGGTTATCATCACCGGCGGGGCCGGGGGAATTGGTGCGGAAACCGTTCGCGCCTTTGCCGCGCAAGGGGCGAAGGTCGGGTTTCTGGATATCAATGCGGATGCGGGCCATGCTCTGCTGGCGGACTTGGACGGTGAACACGCCTTTGCGCAATGTGACCTGCGCGATATCGAAGGGACGCGGGCTGCGCTGGAGCAACTGGTCGAGGAGCTGGGCGAGGCGGATGTGCTGGTCAACAACGCCGCCCAGGATGACCGCCACGACTGGCGCGAGGTGACGCCGGACTATTGGGATGAGCGGATGGCGACCAATATCCGCCATATGTTCTTTGCCATTCAGGCTGTGGCCCCGGGTATGATCGCCAAGGGCGCAGGTTCGATCGTCAACATAGGATCGAATTCCTGGTGGGAGGCCGGGGCAGGTTTTCCGGCCTATGCCACCGCCAAATCGGCGGTGCATGGCCTGACCCGCACCATGGCGCGCGAATTGGGCGATCACCGCATTCGTGTGAACACGGTGGTGCCGGGCTGGATCATGACCGAGCGCCAGAAAGACCTGTGGGTCACGCCCGAGGCGCTGGCCAAACAGGTGGACCGTCAATGCCTGCCCGATCCGATAGAGCCTGTCTATGTCGCGCGCATGGTTCTGTTTCTGGCCTCGGACGACGCCGCCATGTGCAGCGCGGGCAACTTCATGGTCGAGGGCGGCTCGATCTGAAGGCGAAAGCGCGCGTTAACGTTGCGGTGGTGCGCCAAAGGCACGGATGACCATGCGCGCGGCGGCTTCGACCGGATCGTGGGTTTCTTTCAGGATCGTGACGCGATCAAACCGATCCGGGTCACGATTGACGGCCTCACGCATGGCATTTCCGAACGCCATACGCAGCTCGGTCCCGATGTTGAACTTGCAGATCGAGGTTTCGCGGGACAGCTTCACGCGCTGATCTATCGGCACGCCCGACCCGCCATGAATGACCAGAGGTACTGTGGTCATGGCGTCGATCTCGGCAATACGGGCTTCGTCCAGACCGCCTTCCTTGTTTTGTTGCAGATGGACGTTGCCGACCGATATCGCCATCGCATCCACACCGCTTTCACGTGCGAACTGGGCCGCTTCTGCCGGGTCGGTGCCGTTCGATCCTTCACCGCCCGAGTACCCGACAAAACCAATCTCGCCCTCGCAGGAAATCCCTGCCGCATGGGCCATCTCGGCAATTGCGGCGGTTTCATCGATGTTTTGCCGCAGGGGTTTGCGCGATCCGTCGAACATCAGCGAGGTGAACCCGCTGTCCAGCGCGATCTTGCAGTCCTCGAAGGTATAGCCGTGGTCCAGATGCGCCACGACGGGCACCGAGGCGTTTTCGGCCAGATACCGGAACATCTTGCCCAGGATCGGCAGTGGCGTGTGCTCGCGGCAGCTGGGTCCGGCTTGCAGGATCACGGGCGCATTCTCGGCCTCGGCCGCGGCTACATAGGCGCGCATGTCTTCCCAGCCGAGTGTGACCAGCCCGCCTACGGCATAGCCCTGTTCATAAGCGGGTTGCAGGACGTCTTTCAGTGTGACGAGGGTCATTTGAATTTCGCAATCATGTCTTTGATGCCAGGAATGGTCTCGATCTGATAGGCATGTGTGGGCTGGAAATACTGCACCAGAGAACGCTGGGTCAGGCCGCCGAGGATGGTGAAATAATACATCTCGTACCCCGGCAAAACGCAGCAGGGGTGATAGCCCTTGTCGATGCAAACGGTCGATCCATCCACGATGTGATAGGCGTCGCCCGGCTGGTTATCTTCGCGCTGCAACATCTGAAGGCCCGAGCCCCAGTTGGGCTTGAACCGGAAATTATAGGTCTCATCGTGGCGGGTCTCGTCCGGCAGGCGGTTGGTGTCATGCTTGTGGCTGGGGAAGCCCGACCAGCCGCCCTGACCGACGGTGAACAGCTCACTCACCAGCAGGCGGCCGACCTTGTCGTGTTGCTTTTGGCCAAGGATGTGTTTGATCTTGCGGTGGGTTTTGGTGTCGTCGCTGCCATATTGCACAAGGTCGTGTTCGCGCACATCGAACGGGTCCAGCACCTTGTCGTATTTCGCACCGGCAATGAACACCTCGGTCGCGTCAGAAACGCAGACCACCTGTACCTTTGCGCCGACGGGCACATAGATGCCCTCGGGCTCGCCATCCCAGACATCTTCGCCCCGGTTGCCCAGACTGGGGAAGGAAACGCCTTCGACATCCACATCGACGCTGCCGGTTGCAGGGACGATGCAGGTCTCGTAGCCCGGCACCTGGTATTCGAACGCCTCGCCTTTTTTCAGTTTGACGATGTTGAAATAGTTCAGCGGAACGGTCGGATCACCGGCGTCAACGATGGGCTTGTTCTGATTGTCATAGGGCGCGATATGCATGGGATACTCCTATGTGGTCGGACCGGGGTGAGAGGCGAGGAACGCGTTCAGTTCGGGGGTCGTGGGCATGGCGGGGGCGCAGCCGGGTTTGGAAACGACAATGGATGCGCAGGCGGATCCGCGCATCACCGAGTCTTTCAGCGCGTGCCCCGCCGCGATCGAAGCCAGAAGCCCCGCCATGAAACTGTCACCAGCCCCGACGGGCTTGATGGCGTCGACTGGGTAGATCCCGGTTTTGATTTCCTGCCCATCCGCCAGCGTCACGGCGCCTTTTTCGCCCATCTTGTAAATGACAACCCGGCCCGGTTTCCTGGCAAGGTCCTGTGCCTTGGCAAAGCCCTTTTCCATGCCGCCGGCCATGAACCCGAACTCTTCATCATTGCCGACAATCAGGTCACAGGCTTCGCCCGCACGGGACAGAACGTCAGCGGCAATTTCTGGCGACGGCCAGCTGTAGGGGCGGTAATCAACATCGAAAATGATCGGAAGGCCAGCTTTGCGCGCGTTTTCAAACCCTTGGAACGTGGCGCTGCGCGAGGGTTCCGACGCAAAGACGGTACCAGCCGAGATCAGGGCCGAGAAGGATGAATAGTCAACCCTGTCGACATCCGCGTCAGTAACCTGAAAATCGACCGCACCGTTGCGGTAGATGACATTCTGAAAGTTCTCGGTCCGGCTTTCATACAGGGCCAGAGACGTGCGATACTCACCCCCCAACACGCGGATATAAGAGGTATCCACCCCGTAATGTTGCAACCGGTTGAGGCAGAACCGACCAATTGCATCGTCCGAGATGGAGGTGATCAAGGATGCCTGACTGCCCAGCTTGACCAGACCGGCACAGATATTCGCGGACGAGCCGCCAAGATCTGCATGGAACGTATCGGCCTCTTCGCTTTTGACACCGACCGGGTCTGCGTAAAGGTCCATACCCGCACGCCCCAGAACGGCAAAGCGGTTTCCTTTGATACCCTCCATCAAAGCGCTCACGTCATATCCTCCGGCAAAGTGGGGTGGGCAAAGTTTGGACCTTGCGTTGAATCGATTCACACGATACTGATTTTGCAACCGGTTGCAAACACAATGTGCGAGGCCATGGCAGATGCCTGAAATCGGAGTGGGAATCGTGGGTGGCGGTTATATGGGCAAGGCCCATTCCGTTGCCATGTCGGCCGTCGGTGCGGTGTTCAACACGGCGTTGCGCCCCCGGCTTGAGGTCATCTGCGCGTCGAGCCCGGACAGTGCCGAACGCTACCGGGCGGCCTATGGATTTCAGAGAGCGACCGATGACTGGCGCATCTTGGTTGAAGACCCCAGGGTCGAGTCAATCGTGATCGCCTCGCCTCAGTCAACACATCGTCAGATCGCCGAAGCGGCTTTTGCCTTGGGCAAACCGGTTTTGTGCGAGAAACCATTGGGTGCATCGCTTGAAGACAGTCGGGCGATGGTTGCCGCGGCAGAGGCTTCGGGAGCGGTGAACATGGTGGGGTTCAACTATATCCGCACACCCGCCAGCCAATATGCCCGCCAGTTGATTGCCGATGGCGCGATTGGTGACATCACGTGGTTCCGGGGCGAACATACCGAAGATTTCTATGCCGATCCGCAGGCCCCGGCCACCTGGCGCACAACCGGTAGGGCCAATGGCACAATCGGCGATCTTGCCCCGCATATGGTCAACGGCGCATTGGCCCTGATCGGGCCCATTGCGCAGGTGATGGCCGATGTTGAGACCGTTCACAAAACCCGTCCCGGTGGTGAGGTAACAAATGACGACCATGCCCAGATGATGTGTCGGTTTGAAAACGGGGTGATGGGAAACCTGTATTTCAGCCGCGTCGCGACGGGTCGGAAAATGGGATATGCCTATGAAATATCAGGCACAAAAGGTGCCATCCGGTTCGATCAGGAGGACCAGAACGCGCTGTGGCTGTACAAGCGCGAAGGGCCCGAAGCCGCGCGCGGGTTCACCAAGATCCTGACCGGCCCAGCACACCCGGATTATGAGCCCTTCTGTCAGGGTCCGGGTCATGGAACCGGCTATCAGGATCAGATCATCATCGAGGCTAAGGATTTTCTACAGGCCATCCACACCGGCGAGGCGATCTGGCCCACGTTCCGCGACGGGCATGAGGTCAACCGCGTGCTGGCCGCTGCGCTGGCCTCGTCCGATCAGCGGCAGTGGCAGGACATCAGCGATTTCTGATCGCTCTACGAGACAATTCCAATGAGAGACAATGACCATGGCTAAGTTGAGATGGGGCATGATCGGGGGTGGTGAAGGCAGCCAGATTGGCCCCGCGCACCGCTTGGGGGCACAGGCTGACGGGCTGTTTGAGTTTGCCGCTGGCGCGCTGGATCACCGGCCCGACGTGGGCCGCGAATACGCGCAGCGATTGGGTGTTGCTGCCGATCGTGCCTATGGTGACTGGCAAGAGATGCTGGCTGGCGAAAAAGACCGCGAGGATCGGGTTGATCTGGTAACCATCGCGACGCCCAACTCGACCCATTTTGAGATTACCAAGGCCTATCTTGAGGCAGGTTTTAACGTGTTGTGTGAAAAGCCGATGACCATGACGGTGGAAGAGGGCGAAGAGATTGTGCGCGTGGCCGAAGCCTCGGGCAGGATCTGTGCGGTGAACTACTGTTACTCTGCCTATCCGATGGTGCGTCAGGCCCGTGCGATGGTGCGTGCAGGCGATATCGGCAAGGTGCGTCTGGTGGTGACCAATTTCAGCCACGGCCATCATGGCGACGCCACAGATGCGGATAACCCGCGCGTACGCTGGCGCTATGACCCTGCGATGGCCGGTGTTTCGGGGCAGTTTGCCGATTGCGGCATCCATGCGTTGCACATGGCCAGTTTCATCTGTGGCGATCAGGTGAAAACCCTGTCTGCTGACATGGCCTCGACCATCGCCAGCCGTGAGTTGGAAGATGATGCAATGATCAATTTCCGGATGGAGGGCGGCACGGTTGGACGCCTTTGGACATCATCGGTGGCGATCGGACGGCAGCATGGCTTTGACATTCAGGTTTTTGGCGAAACCGGTGGGCTGCGCTGGGCGTCCGAACAGCCCAACCAGTTGATCTATACTCCGGTCGGGGGGCGTACTCAGATCATCGAAAAGGGTGAGGGCGGTTTGCACGACGAGGTGCAACGCCTGTCGCGTGTCGCCATAGCGCACCCCGAGGGGTTCCCGCTGGCGGTCGCCAACATCTATTGTGATCTGGCGGACGCGATCCGCGGTGAAAGACGCGGCGGTCTGCCCGGTGCGGCAGATGGGCTGCGGTCCATTGCGGCCGTCCACGCGGCTGTTGCATCGGGCAAGGCCGATGGCGTGTGGAAGGACGCGCGCCCGCCGATGTTTCGCTGATCAGGGGCGGGGCCGCAATGTGCCCCGTTCGATCACGCGGCAGGGGAAAATGCGGGCCTCGGGATAGCGCTGAGGCTCTTTCAGCATCTCGACAACCAGATCGACGGATGAGGTGATGATCTGCTTGATCGGCTGGTGGATCGTTGTCAGGTTAACGCTTTCCCAGCGCGACATTTCCATGTCGTTCAGTCCGATAATTCCAATGTCCTGACCGGGTTTCAGCCCATGATCAGCCAGTGCGGACAATGCGCCTACAGACAGGATGTCATCGCCGCAGAAATACGCTTCGGACGGGGTGTTGGCCAACAGGCGCAACATTTCGGCGCGGCCGGCCTCGAAGGAATAAGCCCCTGCGAAACAATGACTTAATTCGATATCGGGATGATCTGCCAATTCTTCCATGAACCCGCGATACCGGTCGAGTGCCGAGGTTGCATCTTTGGGCCCGCCCAGATAGCCGACACGCCTGTATCCGCGCGCCAAAAGCTCGCGCGCGGCCATGCGCCCGCATTCGACGTTGTCGATTCCCACCACATGCACTTCGGGCGAGGTGGCCGAGCGACCGAACGTGTGCACCACCGGTACGCCCGCATCGTGGAACGCCTTGGCAAAGCTGGGCGGCAGCGTCGAAGAGGCAACGATGGCCGCGTCAACCGAATACTGGCGCAGCATGCGGACCGAGTTTGCGGGCTCGGTCTCGTCCGTCAGGTTCACGATCAAAGGGCGCAGCCCGCGTTCCTGCAAGGCGCGGGTGAACTGATCGAACACCTCAAGGAAAATCGGGTTGTGAAAGTTGTTCGAAATCAACCCGATCAACTTGGTGCGCCCGGTGGTCAGGGACGAGGCGAGGGCGTTGGGACTGTAGCCAAGCTCTCGGGCGGCCTTTTCAACTTTGCTGCGTGTTTTTGCAGAGACCGAGGCGCCTTCGGTAAAGGTGCGCGACACCGCGGATCGCGATACACCAGCCAAGGCTGCGACGTCTTTCAGGGTCACGCTCACGCAGTGCGGCTCCGGTCGTTGATGGTCAGAGATATCAAGGTGTTTTGCATCAGAGATTCATTATGCACCATCGCAAAAGTCTTGCAACCGGTTGCAGGTCGCACTAGGCGGACGAGATCATCGGCGGCCACCTATGTTTATGAGCGAATGGCGGGAAAGGAAAGACCGGTACGGGCGACAGTTTTCGCAGGAAACACCAAGGATCGAACGCTACCGGTGACGCCCTTAGAACCTTAACGAAAGGCAGGACATTCCACCATCCAGCTTTGCGCAGTCGGTGTTGTCGATCTCTACGACCTCATACCCTTCGCGATCCAACATCTCAGCGGTGCGTGGGAAGCCAGCGGCCATCAACACCAGATTGTTGAAGCGGATCGCATTGGCGGCAGCTTCCTCTCCGTCCTCAACATGCAGCACCCGGTAGCCCTCAAAACAGCCCGATGCATCCAGCCGTCGGGTCGACAGTATTGTCTCGGCGTCCATCAGCGAACAATCTGTCTTGAAGTGTAGGACGCCCTCGGGCGTGAAAACTTCGCGCAGTTTGTGCCCCCACTCCGAGGTGATTTTCGCCAGCTCGGCGACACCTTCCGCGTCAGTCCGGTCTGACCGGCCTACCAGAATTTCGCGACCGGTAACAAGGATATCTCCACCCTCGACATGGCCGGGTCCCTGAATTTCCAGAACCGTGTCGTAGCAGTCGCGAAGGGTCGGCGCCATTTCAGCCACTTCACCCATCCGCGAAGGTGCGCCGGGCCGCATCAATATCGCACCTTGCGGCAGGCAAAGGGCTGTATCCTCGACAAATTGCGCGTCGGGAAACGCGTTCAGGGGATCCAGTTCGATCACCTCTGCTCCGGTGCTTTTCAGTGCTGCCACATATGCCTTATGCGCCGTTGTCATCCCGTCGAAATCCGGGTTTCCGATATCTTCTGCACGCAACCCGCCTGCAATAGTCGGAGCCGGACGGCGGGTGATGGCGCGGGAAAACTCAAAGGTTGGGTCTGACATGTTTCAATCTTTCTGAGCTGCGAATTTCGGAGCGGTGACTTCGATCATTACCGGCCCGTTCTGGGCGGCAGTTTGGCGCAATGCCTGCGCGACAGCCTGCGGTTCAGCTGGAACCGAAGCGAATGGAATACCGTATGACTTGGCCGTCGCCGAAAAATCAGGAGGCGAGGGATCACATCCTATGACTGTCACGCCCGCATCCTGCATTGACGTGGCAATTTCCTGGTATCCGTGGTTGTTCCAGATCACGAAGGTGATCGGCAGGTCTTCGTCGACCGCGGCCATAATTTCAGGCAGAGAAAACTGCGCGCCCCCATCGCCCGCGATGCATATCACACGTGCCGTGGGATCGGCGACCGAAGCGCCGATGGCAGCGGGGATTCCATAGCCCAGCGCGCCGTACCCGGTTGCCGCGTTAAACCAGCCTCCGGCCCGGTCGTGATCGTAGAAAAGATTGCCGGCATAGATCGGTTGGGTGGAGTCTCCGACCATCAGGGTGTTGGGGACCGCAGAACGCATTGCGTTGAGGATTTCCACCTGTTTGCGATAGTCCGGACCAATTTCCGCCCAGGCGGCGTCACGTGTTTTGCTTGCACGTTCCGCGCCATCGCTTTGCTTTGGCTTGTGCGGCAAGGCGTCAACCAGCGCTGATACAGCCAAGTTGACGTCACCTTGAATGATGAGCGTTGCCACATGTCGCGTCAGTTGCTCGCCGCACTGATCAATCCGTATCAACCCTGACATTTTGGCAATTTGGCCGGTGGCATACATATCATAGTCGGTTGGGCCCAGCTCGGTTCCCAGTGCAAGGACGCAATCGGCGCTTTCTATCAAGCCGCGTACGGCGTTCAGGCTGGGGCTGGCCGGAACGGTCAGTGGATGCCTGTGCATCAGGCCGCGCGCGTTGACCGTTTGCACCACGGGCGCATCCAGAGCTTCGGCCAGAGCCTGCAATCCAGCCTCGGAACGTTTTGCGCCGCCGCCCGCCAGAATGACAACGTTCTTCGCTTTGGCCAGTTGCTGTGCGGCTTGTGTAATCAAAGCCGGGTCAATCGGAGAGGCTGAGACAAGCGGTTCGACCTGTGTTTCCTGATAATCAGCCGCTGCGATATCCAACGGAACTTCGATATGCACCGGTCCGGGTCGACCGTTGGCGAGGGTGTGGAACACGCAGTCCAAGGCCGGGTCCAGAGCGTTGGTGGCGGAAACCTGTTCGGACAACAACGCAACGGTTCTGGCCAGTCTCAACTGGTCTGGCAACTCATGCAGATGCCCTAAACCCCTGCCAAGCGATGCGGTTTTGTTGACACCAGACACCACCAGCATTGGTATTGAATCCGCGCGGGCCTGCGCCATCGGCGTCAATGTATTGGTTAATCCGGGCCCGGTGATCACAAAGGCCACACCCGGTTTGCCTGACACGCGCGCATAGCCATCGGCCATAAATCCTGCGCCCTGTTCGTGTCTGGGTGTAACGTGACGAATGCCCGAGCCTGCAAGCCCGCGGTAAAGCTCGACCGTATGAACGCCCGGAATTCCGAAGACGCAGGTCACATCCCTTTGGCGAAGCCTGGCAACCAATGCTTCGCCCACGGTCATTTCACTCATGCAACCTCGCGTGATTTTCTGTTGGCGTCATCGATGATGCGGGACACCGCAGTGGCAAAGTCGGTATCGCGGATCGTCAGGGCGACCCGCACCCAGTCTTTCAAGCTGTCCCCAAAGGCGGAACCCGGCATGACAGCCACCCCGGTCTGCAACAGGTCCCAGGCATAGGCTTCGCCGTCCAACCCGGTGGCGGAGACGTTGATCATGGCGAACATTCCCGCCTGAGGCCGGTGAACGGTCAGATCCGTTTCTGCTTCGAGACGATCAGCCAAAAGCGTGGCGCGTGCCGAAAAACGGGCGGCCATGCCGGAGGCAACCTCGGACCCGTCACGGATCGCCTTTTCAGTCATATCCGCGATGAAGGGCTGATTGCCAAAGAGCATGGTCTCGGAATAGGGCAGCAGCGCTTCGCAAAACGCGGCTGGCCCGACACACCAGCCACTGCGGAACCCCGGCGCGGCATGTGATTTCGAGATGGATGATACGCCTATTACACGATCCGCCAGTTCCGGGTCTGCCAGTGGCGACACAAATCTGGCCCCGTCAAAGATCAGTTCTTCATAGACCTCGTCCGAGATAATCCACAAATCATGTGCAATCGCGAGCTGTCCGATCTCGGATAGCTCTTTGGCCGTCAGGATCGCGCCCGTTGGGTTGTGTGGCGTTGTCAGAAGAATGGCGCGGCTGCGCGGCGTTATGCGTGCGGCGATATCTTTGGCCTGTATGCGAAACCCGTGATCCGGGCGCAGCGGTACAGGCACCATTTCCGCCCCGGACGCACGCACGACCCCTTCGTAGGTTGCATACATCGGATCACCGACCAGAACTTCGTCACCGGCCTCAGCAACGCCGGCCATGGCAGCGAACAGTGCGGTCTGCGTTCCGGGAAAGCACAGAAAGTTCTCGGGCCCGAAAACGCGTCCGCGGGAAGCCGAGTAACGGGCGGAAAGCGCGTCAAGCAAGCCAGCTTCGCCACGGCCATTGGAGTAGCCCGTTCGCTGGGCCCGTAGTGAGGTTACGGTGGCTTCGACCAGCGCGTCCGGCACCGGCACGTCCGGTTCACCTATCGTCATTTCGACGATGTCCGCTCCGGCCTTGATAAGGTCGCGCGCTTTCAGATGTACGCCCCATTTGGCGCCACCCAAGCCCGCCAACCGTTCTGTCACCGATGTGGTCTTCATGGTTGTTCCACCTCTTTGATCAATGGGATACCGACGATAGCACTGACGGAATCCAATCCGATCTGCGCCAATTGACCTTCGGAAAATTCATCTGGAAGCGCACCGCCTTCCAGCCAAAGACCATCGATAACCGCGTTGCAGGCAATGGCCAGTTGCACGGCTTGCGACGTGGTAACTGGACGTCCGGTTTCTTGCAATGCGGCGACGATCAGCTTTTCAAGCTGATCCCGGAAATAGTTATAGGTTTGCTGGTGGATGCGTTGCATTTTCGGATCACGCTGCACCTTGTTCAGGAAGCCGGCCCACAAGGCCACAGCGCTTGGATCAACGATTGGCGGTCGCAGCGACGCATCAACGAAGTTGGTCAACTGAGATACTGCGCTGCCTTTCCCTGACGACGCAGCTGTCTGATCGGTCAGCGTATTCATGTGATGTTCGTACGCAGCCTGAACCAGTTCCTCCTTGGATGAGAAATAGTGCCGGATCAGCCCTTGGGTCACGTTCGCGCGGGCCGCGATCTGACGCACAGTGGCACCCCGAACGCCCATCTCGGCAATCAGGTTCAAAGTCGCCAGGATCAGCGCCTCGCGCCGAAACTCGGCAGATTCACGTGTAAATTTACGGCTGTCGTCCTGCACGTCCGGGTCATCCATGGTACGGAATTATTATACACTTGCATAATTGCGAGATTCAAGGCTTACTGCAAGCTGAAATCAGAAGATTCTTGGATATGGACACAGCCAAAGCAGCAACACCCGCACGCGAAGCAACCACGTCTGAAGAGGCGATAAGGGTTGAGGACCTGCACAAGTCTTTCGGCACGCTGGAGGTTTTGAAAGGTGTCTCGCTGACAGCGAACAAGGGCGATGTCGTTGCCATCATCGGGGGCTCAGGCTCGGGCAAATCCACGATGCTGCGCTGTATCAACTTTCTGGAAACACCAAGCTCGGGAAAGATCACGATCGGCGGTGAGCTGGTTGAAATGCATGCCGACGGCAGCCCCTCGAACCGCCGCCAGATCGAACGTATCCGTACACGGCTGGCGATGGTTTTCCAGCAGTTCAATCTGTGGACACATCGCACACTTTTGGAAAACGTGATCGAGGTACCGGTACATGTCCTTAAGGTACCAAGGGCCGAAGCTGTCGCGCGGGCGCATGACCTGCTGAAAAGGGTGGGGCTTGGTGACAAGGCCGACACCTATCCGGCCTATCTTTCAGGCGGTCAGCAACAGCGCGCCGCCATCGCACGCGCGCTTGCGGTGGATCCTTCGGTGATGCTTTTCGATGAGCCAACTTCAGCGCTTGACCCAGAGCTTGTCGGCGAGGTTCTGACCGTGATCCGGGATCTTGCAGCGGAAGGGCGCACCATGCTGCTTGTGACCCATGAAATGAAATTTGCGCGCGAAGTCGCGAACCATGTCGTCTATCTTTTCGAGGGCCGCATTGAAGAGCAGGGTCCACCTGCCGAGGTCTTCGGAAATCCAAAATCAGAACGATTGAAGCAGTTCCTCAGCTCGGTCGCCTGATCCACTACAAAAAACAACAAAATAAACCTAAAGGGAGTAACAAAATGAACGTCAAAAAACTGCTCGCGTCCGGTCTTGCCGCCGCTGTCCTTTCGGCTGGTGTTGCCAGTGCAGAAGAGGTCAAGATCGGCATCGCGGCCGAGCCTTATCCGCCCTTCGCGTCGCTGGACAGTTCAGGCAACTGGGTCGGTTGGGAGATCGACGTCATCAATGCAGTTTGCGCTGCTGCGGAACTTGATTGTGTTATCACGCCGGTGGCCTGGGACGGTATCATACCCTCGCTGACAGGACAGCAGATCGACGCCATCATGGCCTCGATGTCGATCACCGAGGAGCGGTTGAAAACCATTGATTTCAGCGATCCTTATTACAACACACCTGCGGTTATCGTTGCCGATAAATCAATGGGTATCGAAGCAACCCCGGAATCGCTGGCGGGTAAAGTCATTGGCATTCAGGCTTCGACGATCCACCAAGCCTATGCGCAGGAATACTTCAAGGATTCCGAACTGCGCGTCTATCAAACTCAGGATGAGGCCAATCAGGACCTGTTTGCCGGTCGGATCGACGCCACACAAGCTGACAGCATTGCGATGGCTGATTTTGTGAATTCGGATGCCGGTGCTTGCTGCGAAATCAAAGGTGCCGTGAAGGACGATCCCGCCATTTTGGGCCGTGGTGTCGGTGCGGGCGTTCGTAAAGGGCAGGATGACCTGCTTGCGGCGTTGAACAAGGGCATCGCGGCAATTCTTGCCGATGGCACGCATGAGAAGATCACGTCGAACTATTTCTCGACCAGCATCTACTAAGCCGTTGCCGTGACCGGATTTCTGGAATCACTTGGTTTGGCGCAGAGCGCAGAGCTTCTGTCGCTCTCGCCGCCGGGGTGGGGGGCCAATCTGCTACGCGGATTGTCCCACTCATTGCAGATCGCTTTTGGCGCATATGCGCTGGGCCTCGTGATCGGATTGTTCGGAGCGTATGGCAAACTTTACGGCGGGAAGGTCACGCGCGACCTTCTTGCCATTTATACGACCGTGATCCGGGCCGTGCCGGAACTGGTCCTGATCCTGATCCTGTATTACGTGGGATCCGATATTATCAACAAAATATCTGCTGCCATGGGTGGTGGCCGCGTCGAGATCAACGGCGTTGCCGCAGGCATTTGGGTGCTGGGCGTCGTTCAGGGCGCGTATGCGACCGAGATTCTGCGCGGTGCCATTCAGGCGGTTCCGCCCGGTCAGATCGAAGCGGCGAAATCCTACGGGATGCCGGCCTTCATGACCATGCGGCGCGTCACAATCCCCGCCATGATGAGCTTTGCGGTACCGGGTCTGGCCAACTTGTGGCTGATTGCAACCAAAGACACCGCATTGCTGGCCGTTGTCGGCTTTAACGAGCTGACGCTGGAAACGCGCCAGGCGGCCAGCAGCACGCGGGCCTACTTCACCTTTTTCCTAGCGGCGGGCTTCCTTTATCTGATGGTTACGATGTTTTCGGGTGGGATCTTTGCGCGGATTGAGAAATGGGCCCGTCGCGGCCAACCCGCTCTGAACGGAGGCAGCAGATGATCGACCTCAGATCTCTGATGCAACCTCATCGTATCGTGATGATGCTGATCTTTGCCGGGATCGCGGTTTGGTGCGCGATGACATTGCGGTGGGATTGGATACCCAATTATGCGCCGCTTGCATTGAAGGGTATCTGGACCACGCTTTGGTTGCTGGTTGTCACGATCGTTCTTGGATTTTTACTGGCTGTACCGCTTGGATTAGCGCAGGCCGTTGGGCCGTGGTACCTTGCGGCACCCGCCAAGGCGTTCTGTACCATCATTCGCGGCACACCGCTGCTTTTGCAGCTTTGGTTGCTGTATTATGGCCTCGGCTCTCTGTTTCCGCAGTTTCCATGGATACGATCATCTGAACTTTGGCCGTACCTGCGTCAGGCTTGGCCCTATGCGGTGCTGGCGTTGACACTTTCTTATGCGGGTTATGAAGGCGAGGTCATGCGCGGAGCCTTCAAGGGTGTTGCCAAAGGACAGCTGGAGGCGGCCAAGGCATTTGGTATGCCAAGGCTGACGATGTTTCGCCGCATCTGGTTACCGCAGGCAATCCGCAATGTTCTGCCGACTTTGGGCGGTGAAACTATACTGCAACTAAAGGCAACACCGCTGGTCGCCACAATAACCGTGGTTGATATCTATGCCGTGTCGTCCCGTGTGCGTGCCGATACGTTTATCGTCTACGAACCGCTTATCCTGTTGGCTGTATTCTACATTCTCGTAGCGGGCGTAATTGCATTGGTGTTCCACTGGCTCGAGGTGAAGGTTCTGGGAACCGGACGCCGCAATGGGCTTGTCGGATAGTTTCGGCCAGTAGTTGAAAGAAACTTGCCCCGCGAATTCCGAGGCGGTTATTCGATGAATTGTTCCTAGCGACCCAGACTGCAGGCTTAAGCGTAAAACAGGTGTTTGAAACGGGATCAGGAAAGTCGGTTCGGTCGCGCCCCGCAAGTTCAACGCTCTAATGATACAGCATCTAGGGTAGCTGCACGACAAGAGGGCATGAGTGCCAGCGCGGCCATAGGTGAGAGGAACCGCTTGGCGCGATAGCCGAACAGCGAGAAAAATTGAGTGGTGCTAAGACAGCGGTCCCAACATCAATGCAGTTCGGGAATTGCCACTCTGGTTGTCTTACGTTGGTAGAATATTGTGGTTCATCCTGAACAAGTTGGTGGGATCGTACTTTCCTTTGATCTTGGACAGCTTTTCGCCGTTCACACCATAGGCGCCGGTCACGTGATCTGCCTGGTCTTCAGGCATGAAGTTCACATAGGCACTGCCTGTTGAGTATGGTTTCATCTGTTCGTACAGCTGGCGTGCCCACCCGATGCAGGTGTCGTCCTTGTCAGGGTCTTCCCATCGCGTGTGGACATTCATGATGAAATGCGCAGATCTTTGTGGGTAGGCGGTAGAAGCGGGCTCAACGCGGGCCATCGCGCCACCGACATGAGCAATGAAAACCTCGCAGGCGGGATCAGGCAGAGTGGAAATCGCGCCCAGCAGGTCCGTGATGGCGGCCGGGGGCAGCGTGTTGAAGTCATGACTTTTCCAATAGTTGCGGACGCCCGGCGACAACAGGGGATCAAAAGCCGCCTGCCAGTCCACGAACCTGTGCGGTGAAATGACATCCACAATCGGCTCACCCAGCGCGCGCAAGGCCGACATCGCTTTTTCACCTTCATCCATCGGGCCGCTATAACACGCTGCGAAAATCAGCACTTCGCGCCCGTGCCACTCTTCCGGCAGGAACGGGAGCGGCGGCGCTTTTCGCATCACGCTCCAGACGGTGAGCTCATCGGGGGACGTGTCCGCAATGGCCACAAATTCGGAAAGCAATTCTGGTGCCTTTTCGATCGGGTGCACGATCAGGCCGGACAGGACATCCGGCCCAAGATCATGCAACTGGAATTCGAATGAGGTAACGACACCGAAGTTTCCGCCACCACCACGAATGGCCCAGAAAAGTTCCGGGTGGCTCGTGGATGATGCGGTGACAATCGCGCCATCCGCTGTGACGACTTCTGCCGACAGAAGGTTGTCGATTGTCATGCCGAATTTCCGGGTCGTCCAGCCGAAACCGCCGCCCAGGGTCAGCCCGGCGATGCCGGTGGTCGAATTGATGCCTGTGGGGACGACAAGACCATGGGCCTGTGTTTCGCGATCAACGTCTCCAAGCAACGCACCGGGTGCAACGCGGACAGTTTTGCGGGCAGGGTCCACGTGAACCGAACGCATCTGGGACAGGTCCAGCATGACGGCCTTGTCCGCGACGGCGTGCCCTGCAATCTGGTGCCCACCTGATCGAACGGTCATCATGAGGCCTGCTTGTCGGACGAAGTTAATTGCCTTCTGGACGTCGCTCGCCCCCATCGCACGGATCACGAAGGCGGGGAAACGCTCGAACATGCTGTTCCAGGTAATCCTGGCTTCTTCATATTCCGGGGTCCCCGGCAGGTAGACCCCGCCGCGCAGTGAGGCATCAAGCGCGTCCAAATCGCCTTGATCCACAGTCGCGATACGTCCGTCGAGTGCTTTCAGGTCAAACATGCGTAGGCCTCCCTTGTTTCAGGAAAGGTTTCGCGCACGGCTGCCTCGTGAATTTGTTATTGCCCTGAGAAGGGGATACTTGGTTGTGGGAGAAAGCTGGTCGTCAGGCAAATAGTCCCGGATCGATCCGATCTACCGGCGTGATGACATCGGCAGGAATGTTCAGACGCTCGGCTGCTTTTCGCAGGCTTTCTTCATCCGGGGCTTCGTAAAGGCAGTATGTTTTGCGCTTATCTGCGCTGAGGAAGGAAAAGATCCATTCAATGCCGACTTCGTCGTTGATTTCTTTGATGTGAATTTTGTCGTTGTCGCTGATATTCAGCTGCTCGGCAAAATTCCGTTCAATGATGTATCGTGGCATTATGCCCCCCAAGCATTTTCCGGGCCTTAACTGGCTACCCCTTCGAGCTTTGACTTAAGGGAAACCATACTCAATTTCTGTGATATTGCCAACGCTTCCCCTTCCAGTTGAAACGCCAGTTCCAAATCGCTGGGGCGGCCCTGTTGTCTGAGTGCGGATGCATACGCTGCCTTGCAATGCGCAATCCATGGCGGGCAATTCATCCTCGTGTCAATCTCGATGGCTTTCCGGAACATCTTCCCGGCAATTTCCCAGTCTTTCAGCACCGTTGCCAGGTTCCCCAAGCGTCGGGCTGCGGCACCTGTGCAGACTGTGGTTGCCCCTGCGGTGATCGTCAGGTCCTCGTAGGGTTGCAGCATACCGTAAAGCGTCTGGGCATGATCCGGATGCCCGACTGCCACACAGATGTCGGCAAGATAGGACAGTGTTGTTGAATACATGGCATCTGGCGGCAGGTCGAAGCCGTTTTCCGCCATTTCATTCAGTATTTTTTCGGCGGGTTCCGTGTACCCCAGTTCGGCTGCGATAAGGCCAAAACCCGGCTTCCACGATATGTCTTCGGGGCTGTCGGTCATCAGTTTCTTGATCACAGGCGCGACCTCGTGCAGGCGGTTCTGCTCGCGGCGGATGGTGAACATCTGAACGCCGAAAACGCCCTCGACATGTTCGCCGTGCGTTTTTCGGCCGATCTTGACCGCTTCGGTGGCGTGCTTTTCAGCCTGAACAAAGTCGCCGTCCATGATTGCAACCATGGCGCGTGCGTGTTTCTGAACCCAATAGAGTTGCAGATGATTGTCCTTTTCGGAAATCGCAGTCAGCAATTCGAGTGAGTTGTCCATCAGGTCGCGGTCGGCCATTTCAGCACCGACAAACAGGCTGAGCGTCCGGTCGCGGCCCTGATCAATGGTGCCAAGCTTTTCTGCGACCCGATGCATGGCATCCAGGTTTTCACGCCAATGGCGCGCCTCTCGCCCGTTGCGCGCGATGAATGGCGCCCCAAAATGCATCATCATTACCGAAAACTGGGATTTATGATCCCCAAGCTTTGCTGCCAGTTCCATGGATTGCTGACCAAAGCGGGTGCCTTCGGAAAACTGGCCGACAAACATATACGCCCGTGCTAGTTGGCTCATCAACCGGCACCGCCTGACTTCGTCACTGTCAGACAGGTCTTTCAGCGCCTTTTCACAAAGGTCAATGGCTTCGTGATGTCGCTTGCTTGTCATCATGCACGAGTCAGCAAAATGATTGGCTGCATCGGCTGACAACTGCACATCGTGGAGTTTCCGTGCAGCGTTAGATGCAGTTTTCAGAACCGCCATCGCCTCGGACAACTGACCCTGGCTGTCATGGCTGCGGCCAACCAGGATCATGCCCCTGACCATTTCCGGGCTGGTTTCCGAGTTCAGCCGCTTAGCCGCTTTGAGCGTCTCCTGGGCATTGGTCATCGCTTCCTGGCTGGCTGACCGGGCCAATGCCATTTCAGCCGCAGCTTCCCATTTGTCGAATGCGGCGCGCCAATCTTCTGCTTCTGACAGATGGCGGGCCACCAGTTCGGGGCGGCGTTCGATTTCAGCTGATCGCATTGCGATCAGTGCACGGGCAACGTTTGAATGTTGCTGCCTGCGGGTAGAGCTCAGCATGGATTGATATGCCGTATCGCGGATAAGGGCATGGCGGAACACAAAATGCCCGCGGTTGTTTCCGCTTTCAAAGATCAGTCCCGTTCGCGACAGTTCTTCGAGACGAAGATTGATATCCGCGCGTTCCAGCCCCATCGCGGCCCTCAACAAATCTGGTTCAAATTCCCGCCCAATGACTGACCCCGTCAACGCGACCTGTTTGGCCTCGGGCGAAACTGCATCAAGCCGCGCCATCAAGGCACCCTTCAGCGAGGATGGTATGCGGACTTGTGCCTGCTCATCAGCATTCACGATCGCCTGGGTCAATTCTTCGACAAACAGGGGCACACCGTCCGTTTTTTCGATGATTGTCGCGATCAAGGCATCGTCCGGGTCCTTGCCAGTGATATTGCGGACCAGATCCGAGACATCAGCAGAACCGAACCGGCGCAGCAGGAGTGTTTGAACATGCGTGTCCCCGTCATCGCGGGCCAGGTCCCACCCGGGTCTGTGGGTCATCAGGACCATCAGGGGAAGATCGGTACAAATCGCCTTGAACCGCTCCAGCAGGGCTTGCGTCGAGGGATCGATCCAATGTGCATCTTCAACACACAGAATAACCGGGCGTACACTTGCCCGGACCTGCACCGCATGGATCAGGGTTTGGATCGTTATGTCGCGTTGCTCCTGCGGCGACATCTCGAGAACTTCACGAGCCAGCGCGCTGCGCGGCGCAACCAGCGCTGCAAAGACAGGCAGAACCTGTTCCCAGTCCAGACCTTCCCGGCCTTCCAGCAGCTTCCTGACATGTTCCAGAATTTGATTGTCGTCAAAATCCGGTTCAACGCCCGCATCCTGTGAAATTCGCTGGGTGACCGGATGAAAGGGGCTGCTGGTCAGATAGGGCGAGCAGTTCAGCCTTATCACATCGGCCTGTCCGGTCGCTGTAACGTCCGCAAGAAACCCCTCAGTCAGGCGCGACTTTCCAATCCCCGCCTCCCCCGACAGCAGAACGACCTCACCATGACCGTTTTGGGCACGTTGCCACGATTGCAACAGGATACCCTTTTCGTAGTCCCGGCCAATCATGGTGCTGCCAGCGTCATCCTTGTATGACGCGCGAAACCGGCTTTCCGCGCTGCGTTCCGATACGACCTTCAACAAGGTCCGAGGGTCTTTGAAACCCTTCAACTGAGTTGATCCAAGGGTCTCGAACTCGAATATCCGGTGCAAGGCGGCTTCGGTTTCTTCTGCAGACAAAACCACCGAGTTTGGCAGGGCGTGTTCCTGTATCCGCGCCGCCAGATTGACCGCCGGCCCGGTCATGGCACCTTCTTCGTACGAGTTTTCGCCGATCGTGTCACCGACCACGACATCGCCGCTGGCAATACCCAGTCTGGCTGACAAACGCTCACCGTCAGGGGCGTTGAGCTCTTCAACCCGACGGACGCACTCAAGCCCCGCCTTTATCGCGCGAATGGCGTGATCTTCGTAGGCTGTTGGCCAGCCGAAAAACACAAGAAGACCGTCGCCAAGATATTTCGCGACATAGCCACCATACCTGCTCACTGCCCCGGCGACGGTATCCTGATAGTTCTGTAGCAGATCCCGCATGTCCTCGGGATCAAATCGGTTGGTCAACTCCGTCGAGCCGACCAGATCAGCGAACAAGACTGTCAGATGACGCCGCTCAGCCGCAGGTGCGATGGGCTTCTTCGCTGGTGCAGCTTCGCCATGCACATCATCAACGGAGGATGGCTGAGTTTTCTCGCTGGTTGGCTCCCCTGCGGCTGGCGCTGATGAAGACAGGCGCCCAGAGCCAACCAAATCCTGAACCGCCGCAAGGATGATCTTTCGGTGACCAAGGCTTACCCCAAGCTCTTTCAGGTCGTCGCCTGTCAGCAATGGCAAAACCCGCGCATCAATGTCGTTTTCCGCAAAGGCACTTGCGTACTGACCCAATCCGAGGTCGTTCAGCCACGTGTCCATTTCAACCGACATATCCGGATCATGCTGAGATACGCGTCACTAATCAAGAAAACGCTATTTATTCAGCCGGGCGATCAATGCGCAGCGGACGCAGTTTCACGCGCAGCACAGCAAAATGTGCCAGTCACGTAAGACCTTGATACATTGTGGGGAAAGGATGGTGGGTGATGAGAGACTCGAACTCCCGACATCTTCGGTGTAAACGAAGCGCTCTACCAACTGAGCTAATCACCCGTGACGCTGCATGTAGCCAAGCCAGCGAGCGGGCGCAAGAGGGTCTGTGAGATTTTTATTCCGCGATGGGTTGCGGATAGGAAATGCCGCCCTCAATGACGCCAGCCTCGGTGAGAATGGGCTAATGAGGCAGGTCTGCGTGGGTTTCAGGCGTGTGGTCTGGAAAAGATCAAAGGCGCTTGCAAGCGCCCTATGGCCTCCGATATGCCCGAAGAGACTGCAACTTTCCGGTTGGGAGCACACATGATCCTACCTTTCGCCTGCCGTATCTGGATGGTGGCACTGGTCCTTGGCGCATTTGTGCTGGCTCCGGTCCGGGCCGGGGCAGAAGGGGTTTTGGTTTTCGCCGCAGCCAGCCTCAAGACCGCTTTGGACGAAATCGCAACGGAATACACAGAGCGGACGGGGCAGGATGTCACCGTGTCTTACGCAGCGTCTTCGGTGCTGGCGCGGCAGATTCAGCAGGGTGCGCCTGCGGACATTTTCATCTCGGCCAATGTCGAATGGATGGATTTTCTGGAACAGCAGGGCTTGCTGCGGCCAGGGACACGGTCGGATTTGCTGGGCAACAGTCTGGTTCTGATCGGCGCTGCGGGGCGTCCTGTTCTGGGCGACATTCGGGTGGTTCATGACCTCAGGGCCGAGCTGGGCGAAGGCTTTCTGGCCATGGCGCTGGTCGATGCGGTGCCCGCCGGTATCTACGGCAAGGCGGCTTTGCAGGGGCTGAACCTGTGGGGGGCGGTGCAGGACCGAGTGGCACAAACCGACAATGTGCGCGCTGCGCTGGCCCTTGTGGCAACGGGTGCTGCGCCTCTGGGGATCGTCTATCGATCGGATGCGCAGGCGGAACAGCGGGTCAGTGTTGTGGCCAGTATTCCCAACGACCTGCACCCTCCGATCATCTATCCGGCGGCGATGACAGGTAATGCCACGGGTGCGGCGCGGGCTTTTCTGGATCATCTGCACAGCGATGCGGCTTTGGCTATTTTTCAGGAGCAGGGATTTTCCTTGCCGGGCGGGTGATCGCGTTGGAGTGGTTGGGCCCCGCTGAAGTCGAAGCGCTGAAGCTGTCGCTGCGCGTGTCATTCTGGGCGACGCTGGCGACCTTGCCGGTCGGGATTTTCGTGGCCTACATTCTGGCCCGCTGGCGGTTCCCCGGGCGGCAGGTTCTGAATGGTCTGGTGCATTTGCCTTTGATCCTGCCGCCGGTTGTGACGGGGTATCTGCTGTTGCTGACCTTCGGCGTTCAGGGACCGTTGGGGCGGTTTTTGGCCGAGTTCGGCATTGTGGTTGCCTTTCGCTGGACTGGAGCCGCGCTGGCCGCTGGTATCATGGCCTTTCCGCTGATGGTCCGGGCGATACGTCTGTCGATCGAGGCGGTGGACCCGAAGCTGGAACAAGCGGGGGCGACGCTGGGGGCGTCGCGGCTTATGGTGTTTCTGACCGTGACCTTGCCGATGATCCTGCCGGGTGTCATCGCCGGGGCCATTCTGGCCTTTGCAAAGGCCATGGGTGAGTTTGGGGCGACGATTACATTCGTGTCGAATATTCCGGGCCAGACGCAGACATTGCCATCGGCTGTTTACGCCTTTTTGCAGGTGCCGGGGGGCGAAGCTGCTGCAACGCGGCTGGTCCTGATCTCGATCGTCATCGCCATGGGCGCGTTACTGCTGTCGGAATATGTGGGACGGCGCGCCGCCGCGCGGGTGGCCGGATCATGAGCCTGTCTGTTCGCTTGCATCATCAGCTGCCGGGGATCGATCTGGAGGTCAGTTTTGACGCGCCACCCGGTGTGACCGTGCTGTTCGGGCGTTCCGGGTCGGGCAAGACCACGATTGTCAACGCGGTGGCCGGATTGCTGCGGCCGCGCGCGGGCAGGGTGGCCGTGGATGACTGGGTGTTGATTGACACCGAACGCGGGCACTGGCTGCCGCCGCACCGGCGGCGGCTGGGCTATATCTTTCAGGAAGGGCGGTTGTTCCCGCATCTGACCGTGCGCCAGAACCTTGCCTATGGCCGCTGGTTCGCCCCCAAAAGCGCGCAGCGTGAAGACCCGGAAAAGGTCATCGAGATGCTGGGGATCGGCCACCTTCTGAATCGCCGTCCAGCCGGGTTGTCAGGGGGCGAGAAACAGCGCGTGTCGATAGGCAGGGCGTTGCTGGCCAGCCCGCGACTGATCCTTGCAGATGAACCGCTTGCGGCGCTGGACGAGGCCCGCAAGGCGGAGATTCTGCCCTATTTCGAGCGCCTCAGGGATGAGGTGTCTGTCCCGATCCTGTATGTGACCCACTCAGCCGACGAGGTGGCCCGTCTGGCCACATCGGTTGTCGCTTTGCAGGATGGCAGGGTCGTCCGCCATGGCCCCGCGTCCGAGGTTCTGTCCGATCCGTCCGTGGCGCCCGCAGGTGTGCGTGCGGTTGGTGCCGTGCTGGAGGTGCAGGTGCTGAAGCACCACGCCGACGGGTTGACCGAGCTGAACGCAAATGGCGCGCGTCTGTTTCTGCCACGTATCAGGCAGGAGGTCGGCGCGCATCTGCGAATTCGCATTCCAGCGCAGGAGGTGATCCTGTCCGTCCAAAAACCCGAAGGTCTGTCGGCATTGAACGTGCTCAGCGGGACGGTCGACTCGATCCGGTCGGGCGAAGGTCCTGGCGCGATCGTGTCGGTCAGGACCCCGGCAGGCAATGTTCTGGCGCGGGTCACGCGCCGGTCGGTGGCGGCGTTGAACTTGCAGCCGGGCAGTACATGCCATGCCGTGATCAAGACGGTTGCGCTGGCCCCGCAGAATGTCGGTGGCCGCATCGGGACCGGCACCTGACCTCAGGCAAGTGCGCGGGCTTCGTGTTCCAGCAGGATAAGGCGCGCGGCGCGTCCAAACCCCTGATGGCCGGAGGAGGGACGGTCGGGAAATATTGCGGCCAGTTCCTGGAGCGCGTCGGATGAAAGGGTATGTAGCGCCTCTTCCCCCAGAAACAGGCTTTCCGCCTGTGCCCCATCCGCCGAAAGGATCTCGTGCCGATCCAGCAGGATGTGAAGATACTCGACCGTCTCAACCGAGGTATCGAGCCCTATTCCGGGCCATCGGCACAGGTGCTTGGCGGCAACCAGTGCTTCGGTGGTTCCGAAAAGCAGCTCAACCCGGGGGCCCTTCACCAGAATACGGTGCTGCTGAGACACCAGAAGATCCCGCGAGGGTGTGTTGGGTCCCAGACTGCCTGCCGAGATGCGAACGGGCCACATTGCGGGTTCGTCGCGTAATCGGTCGGGTGGGATCGTGCTGCTTTCGATCCAGCGAACAGGTTGCAACCCGTGATCGGCTGTCGCCACCTTGTCCCCGACCTTCAGGGTCTCGATGGCGCGCGGGCCGTTTTCGGCCTCGATCAGGGTTCCGGCTACGAAACACACGCCTTCGATCCGGATGACCACCTCTACCGGGTCCGGAGAGCCGGTAAACGGAAGTGTAATCGGACCGGCTTGCGTTGTTCCCGAGACGCTTATGAAGAAGGAATCAAAGACAACTTGACCATTGTCGAGGCTGTCGAAAAACGTCGGATCGACCGTATAGGTCCACTCACCGGTATTTGGGTCGATCGTGGCTGTACCGTTGGCAGGGGGTGTCGCAATTGTCCAGGTTTGGGTGAGCGGTGTAAAGTTTCCGTTGTTCAGCGTGGGTTGCCCCATCGCCACATTGGGTGGGGACCCGGTCACGTCGCCGGTCAATTCACCTGTGATCGGAACTGAAACCAACTAGACCTCGCCTTGTTGCAACACCCGTTCAAATTCCTTCTTTCGGTACAGGCGCAAATGAACCTCGCCTGTTGCGTCCCGCGTCCATTCGACAATCCGGTTGCGTGTCATGTCGCTGTCCATTCGGTTGGTGCGCACGCGCGGATGCGGGATCTCTTGCTTGAGGATATCAACAATCTGGCTGGTCTGTCCAAACGGCGCGACAAGGTCGATGATCCAGAAGGAAGACCCGCTGGTAAAATCCTTTTCCATCAGCGGATTTTCTTTCACCGCATAGCGATACTCGGCCTCGGGGCTGAGGCCGGCAAAAGTGACAAATCCGCGGGGAAAGCCATTCTGCCTGAAGATCTGGTATTGGCCCAGCCGAAACGGGGTTTCGAACGCATAAAGAACTTGTGCCAGATTACGTTTCTGGTGCGTTTTCGTCAGACCCGCGAGATAAAACATCGCACCCAGATCCGCATATTTCTCGGGCGGGAAATCGAACCAGTCTTTTGGAAAGCTCTTGGTCAACGGAATTGCCGATAGTTTGATGCGTTATAAATGCTTTCGGGTAGTGTACTCGTTTCCGGCGATATGAATAGTGGAAATTCCCCAAATAACTGTGCCCGCGCAGCTGGTGTGCCCCACTTTACTCGCAGGGTGTCGTGGTTATGCTATCGATATTGGTGCCATTGTTTTGGGATATCTGGATCATGCGTTTTCTCAAGCCATTCATCACTGCCACACTTGTTTTAGCGCCAGCGGTGGCTGGGGCGGTGGGGTTCGGCCTGTCAGTCCGGCCGCAGTTCCGTACCGAGATCACGCCCTTGCCGAACGGCGTTTACGAGGTAAAGGCTGTCGGTTCATCCGCGCCGGTCAATTATTGGTGCGGGATCGGAGATTATGCCATTCGCACACTGGGTGTTCCGAACTCGCAGAGGATCTATATCTGGCGGGCGTATGAGCCCGGCGTGCGAACGGTGCAGTTTTCCATGACCCCGCCGCCGGGGGCCGATACGAAACCCGGCTATTCGATCACGGTCAAGAAAGTCGGAGCAAACATGTCGGCGGTGTCGGCGCAGAACTATTGCTACGACAATTTCATCACGGACCCGTTCTGATCGTCAGACCCATTTTGCCATCGGAGGCAGGCTCATCAGAACGGCATCCGGGTCATGCCCGGTTTCCAGACCGAATTTTGTGCCCCGGTCATAGACTAGGTTGTATTCCGCATAAAGGCCGCGATGCACCAGTTGGGTGGTCTTGTCCGCTTCTGAGAAGTTCTGAACGCGGCGCTTTTCAACCAAGGGAAGGAAGGCGGGCAGAAAGGCCCTGCCAATATCCTGTGTCAGGGCAAAATCCGCCTGCCAGTCACCGGTGCAATAGTCGTCCATGAAGATCCCGCCGACGCCACGCGCGCGTTTGCGGTGAGGGATATAGAAATACTCGTCAGCCCATTCCTTGAGGCGCGGGTAATGGGCGGGTCCGTGCGGGTCCAGATGCGCCTTTTGCGTGGCATGGAAATGCGCGGTGTCCTCGTCATACTCGATGCAGGGGTTGAGGTCCGAGCCGCCACCGAACCACCAGGCATGGGGTGTCCAGAACATGCGTGTATTCATGTGGACCGCCGGGGCATGGGGGTTCTGCATATGGGCCACAAGGCTGATACCCGACGCCCAGAAGCGCGGGTCTTCGGTCATTCCGGGGATGCCTTTGCGCGCCGCCATCGCTTGTTGCGCACGTTCGCCCAGCGTGCCGTAGACAGTCGAGACATTGACACCGACCTTTTCAAACACACGCCCGCCGCGCATGACCGACATCAGCCCGCCGCCCGTGTCTGACCCATCGTCCGACTGGCGTTTGGTTTCCTTGACCTCGAACCGTCCGGGTGCGGCATCGGCAAACGGCCCGTCGGTGTGGCTGACTTCAAGGGCTACGAACGCTGCAACGATGTCATCGCGCAATTGGCGAAACCAGGCGGAGGCGGTAGATTTTTCTGTTTCGAACATGGGTCTTAATGTGCAGGGGCTGCGACCGGGTCAAGCAAGGTACGGCCACCATCGATTGTCAGGATCTGTCCGGTGACGAAACCAGCTGCATCAGACGCAAGATATTGCGCGGTTTCCGTCAGTTCCGTGGCCGAGGCGATGCGGGCCAGGGGCGTGTGCTTTTCGATATCGACGCGGTAGTCGCGATTGTCCTTGAGGGTCGATTGCAGCGATGCGCTCATGACCGAACCCAGCGCGATCGAGTTGACGCGGATCCGTTTCGGAGCCAGCGCAACCGCAAGGGACCGGGTCAGCTGATCCAGTGCAGCGGTCGAAACGGAATAGGCCATCAGATCGGGGTGGGTCCGCCGGGCCGCGATCGAGGACAGGTTGATGATCGTCCCCGCCGGGTTTTCGACATCGCCGTCGGCCTGTTTGATCATGCGATTTGCGACCAACTGGCTGAGCCGCAAGGCGGGCATCAGGTTCTGGTTCAGCAGGGTGCGCATCGAATCGTCATCCGGATCCAGCGGATCAGACGGGATCACTTGCCGTGCGCCGTTGACCAGAATATCCACCTGGTCGAACGCATCCAGCGTCGCAGATAACAGGTTGGCTATGGTCAGCTTTTCGCGCAGATCGCCCGCAAAGTACCGGATATTGCTGCCTTCGGCCTGTTCTCCAAGCTCGTCGATCAGGCGTTTTTCATCTATGTCGGCAAACATGACATTTGCGCCCGCATCCGCGAAATGCCGCCCGATGGCCAGGCCGATGCCACTGGCCCCGCCCGTTACGATTGCTGTCTTGCCAGCGATGGAAAAGGACATCCGAATCCTCCTGAATTGGGGCGCAGGTTAACGGGCCTTAACGCCGAGGGCGAGAGGCCTGGAATACCTTGAACCGGTTGTCGCCGGCAATTTCACCGACCTGAGCGAAATGTTCGTTCAGTGTAGCTTCGTAAGGAAGGTGCCGGTTGGCGACCATCCAAAGGGTTCCGTTGCGTGTCAGATTGCGGGCGGCGGAGGTTATAAACCCTTGCCCCAAGGCGGGATCCGCGCTGCGAGACGTGTGGAATGGCGGGTTCATCACAACGGTGTCGATAGGTTCCGGGGCGGTCCAGGATACGGCATCGCTCCAGTGGAAATGCGCCTGGGATTGAGTGACATTAAGCCGCGAGCAGGTCAGGGCCGCATGGTCAGCTTCGACCAGATGCAGCGAGGTTATCCCGCAGCGCTTCAGGATTTCCGCAGACAGATACCCCCATCCCGCACCCAGATCGGCCACGCAGGGACCAAGCCGGTCAGGCAGAGTCTTCAGCAACAGGGCTGAGGCAGGATCAATCCCGTCCGCTGAAAACACACCCGGCGCTGTGTGGTATCCGTCAACCATCTGATGTTTCGGCGCGGCCCAGTCCGCAAAGGCCTGATCATCGGCCTGAAACCAGAAAACCTTGCCATGTGCTTTGGAAAGCGGTCCCTCGACCGGAACCCGCTTGCGCACATCCTTCAATATGCTGTCCACACCGTCCGTCTTGGCACCGTCGACGACAACCAGGCCGCTCGCCCGCGCACAGGCCTGATGAATGAGCGACCGGGCCAGTGCCTTGGCGCGGGGCAGAAAGACAATGGCGTCCTGACAGGGGCCATCTGCGTCGGGCACCGTTTCAAAACCCTGCGCGGCGAAATGGTCGTGAAATGGTTTGAAAGGCTGCACAACTTGTGCGCCGCCCGCCAGCGCAGACAGATCATGGTCGGGTGTGGGGCAAATCACGCTAAGAGGGGGGGACAGCGTCAGGCCGTTTTGCAAGGCAAGTTCCAGACGAGGGGACATGGGCAATTCCGGCTGAGAGAGGCGCGCGCGTCAGGCCAAAGGCCTTACTCTTCGCGTTCCATTGTGCATTGCAAAGGGTGCTGGTGCCTGCGGGCAAAATCCATCACCTGACCAACTTTGGTCTCGGCAATTTCGTGGCTGAAAACACCGACTACGGCCACGCCTTTCTTGTGAACGGTCAGCATGATCTCGAACGCCTGCGCATGGGTCATGCCGAAGAAGCGTTCAAGCACATGCACCACAAATTCCATCGGTGTATAATCGTCGTTCAGCAACAGGACCTTGTATAAAGGCGGACGCTTGGTTTTTGGGCGTGTCTGTACCAGGACGGACGCGTCACTGTCGTCGTCCGGCTTGTCAGACATCATCCAGATCATTTCAAGCATCGTGTGCAACTGTCCGATTCAGGCTTGGGGTTTATCTTGGCGCTTATATAACGTGTGCATGGCCAGTGAAAAGAGCAAGCGGACGTAAACGGGATGACGACCAAGCTGACGACAATCGGGTTTGATGCAGACGACACCCTTTGGCATAACGAACGGTTTTTTCAGATGACGCAGGCTCGTTTTGCTGAACTCTTGGCCGATCATGCCGATCGTGATCACCTGTTGGACCGTCTTCTTGCGGCAGAAAAACGAAACATTCAGCGCTATGGGTACGGCATCAAAGGATTTGTTCTGTCGATGATCGAGACGGCGATCGAAGTTACCGAAAGCCGCGTTCCGGCCTGGGTCATCCGGCAGCTGATCGAAGCGGGGCAAGAGATGCTGGCCCATCCGATCGAGCTGTTGCCCCATGCCCGCGAGGCCGTCGAAGGTGTTGCCGATGCGTATCGGGTTATCCTGATCACCAAGGGCGACTTGATCGATCAGGAACGCAAACTGGCCCAGTCCGGGCTGGGTGATCTGTTCGATGGGGTGGAAATCGTTTCCGAAAAGACCCCCGAAACCTATCGGTTCGTGTTCGACCGTCATGGTGATGGCCCGACTGCCGCAATGATGATCGGCAATTCGATGCGGTCAGATGTCGTAGCCCCGATTCAGGCCGGGTGCTGGGGTGTCTACGTGCCCCACGGTCTGGTCTGGGAGGTGGAACATGCAGAAGCCCCGGTCGAAAGCACCCGATTCCGCGAGTTGAGAGATTTGGGTGATCTGGCCGATCTGTTGCGCGACCTGAAGTGATGTTGCCTTTTCGCCTCAGTTTCACATAAACCCTGCCGCAACCGGGCGCAGTTTTGCCTTTATCGCACATCTGGTGGTTCTGAGGGGGAAATTCGCAAAATATAGCCTCAGCCCAGAGGCAAAACGAAACTGCGAAAACCTCAGCTTTCGGTTTATTTCATTGGGTCGCTGTGATAGCCTTGGGGACAATAAAATAATTTTTGCTGACCGGGAAAACCCGGCAGCGCGAGGCAGACAGAGGCAAAGATCGTGCAGATTCGGCGGACAGTTCCGGCCCGAATGGGCTTTTTCCTTATAGCGTTGCTATGTGTGCTGGCGTTTGCGCCGCTCAGGTCCATAGCGGCGCCTTATGCAGCTATGGTGATTGACGCCCGAACTGGCGAGGTGCTGCATTCACGAAATGCGGATGCGCGGCTGCACCCGGCCTCGCTGACCAAGATGATGACGCTCTATATCGCGTTTGAGGCGGTGCGAAACGGCGAGATCACACTGGATACACCCGTTCGGATTACCCAGAAGGCAGCCGCAGAGCCCCCGTCGAAGCTGGGCCTGCGCGCGGGCCAGACGATTGCGTTCCGCTATCTGATCCGCGCCGCTGCGGTAAAATCGGCCAACGACGCGGCCACGGCGATCGGCATTGCCATCAGTGGCTCGGAAGCGGCCTTTGCCCGCCGTATGACCCGAACCGCCAAAGCGATGGGGATGAGCCGCACGACCTTCAAGAATGCGCATGGTCTGACCGAGGCAGGGCACCTGTCCAGCGCGCGCGACATGACCACGCTGGGACGGCATCTGCTGTATGATTACCCGCAGTATTATAACCTGTTCTCGCGCCAATCGACGGATGCCGGTATCAAGACTGTTCCCAACACCAACCGCCGCCTGCTGGCGGCCTATAAGGGTGCGGACGGAATAAAGACCGGATACACACGTGCGGCGGGGTTCAACCTGGTGGCGTCGGCTAAACGCAAGGATGAGCGTATCATCGCAACTGTCTTTGGCGGTAAATCCGGGGCGTCGCGGAACGCCAAGGTTGCGGAATTGCTGGATCTGGGGTTTCGCCGTGCCCCGTCTCGTGCACCTATCCGCAAACCTGAGCGCCCGGTCTATGCGGGCAATGTCGGGTTGGGGGGCGATACCCAGGTCGCAGCGCTGAGCGGAGCACCGAAATCCAGCCTGCGCCCGCTTGGGCGCCCGAGTGCCGGGACACAGGTTGCAAGTGCGGTTGCTGCATCGGCAGACCAGAACAGCGACCGTATCAGCAGCGGCATTGCCGCAGCGATTGCCGAAGCGGATGTTGCCCCAACCGCCCCGCCGGTTGAAACGTCGGACACCCGCCCGGCATTGCGCCCGGACAATCTGGTGCTGGCCTCGACCGAGCCCGCCAGCCCACCAGAGCCCGAGCAGGAAGTGATTACCCGCCTGTCCTCGTCCGGTGGGCATCTGTGGGGGGTCAATGTGGGCCGCTACACCACACGATACGAGGCCGAGAAGATTCTGCTGAAAACGGCGCTGTCGGAGATGACCACGCTGGATGGCAGTCTGCGCAAGGTCAGTCAGAGCTCGCGCGGCTTTGATGCGACATTCCAGGGCATGACGCGGGAACAGGCCGATCTTGCGTGTCGCCGTCTGCAAGCCCGCAATGTCACCTGTTTCATGATCGGGCCATCATAAGGTCCGGCATATTCTCTCCTGTTGGGTCTGGGCTGCGGTCATCCGCGGCCCTTTTTTAATCGAAGACGTGACCGTGCTGATATTGTTCGTCCTGTCCCGCGGCGGCGGTCAGGGCGGCGACATTGTCCTTGGTGAAGAACCCGTCATACTTGTGACACCGTTCGATATATTCAGTGATCAGCAGCGTGTTCTTCGAGTGTTTCGAGAAGATCTGTTTCAGGTTCGGGTCGTCTTTGCATTCGCCCACCACATGGGCCAGGAACGGCACGCCCTTGTCCTTAAGCGTGTTCACGACAAAGTCGACATTCTTTTCCCCGGCACCATGGTCGCCATCCTTGATCTCGACGGCCATGTGATGCAGGCGACGGCCAAAATTGCGCACAAAATCCTCGGTCGGCATCGGCAGCTTGGCGAATGAGTTGACGAAGGACGGCGTGTTGTTGGCGGTGAAAACCTTGGCCGGAGATTTCTTGTCATCGTCCACATTGGCGTTGCGGTTCACATTGGTGGACGAGTTCATGTCGAAGATGTTGTAAGCCCCCCAGAAATAATAGGGCACCATGGTCAGGAATTCGAGGATCGCATCCTCGCGCTCACCCGCCAGCACGCGCGTCGCCAGATGATCGATGCCCAGCATCAAAGGAGCGATTTTGCTGTCAGATCCGAACGCGGCTGCCTGATCCAGCCGGGCTTGTTCCGCGTCGCTCAATAACACGCGATCACCAAGGCCCAGGCTGTCTGTGTCGTTGAAATCATGTGTCGAATACCCGACCCGGTTGCAGGTGAAATCCGACGGGGTCGTAAAGCGGAAGCCGTCCAATGTGTAGAACGGGTTTTCTGTGTCTCCCGCATATTCGAAGCGGATATTCTGATCCTCAAGCGTCCCGGTCAGCGCCTTCAGATCACAGGCGCCGAAAATCTCGCCAACATACCGCGTTTGCGGCGTGTTGCGGGCCAGCGGGTACATGCGATTGATGCGGGGAATGAAGTCTTCGAAACCTGGGCAGAGCGGGGCCATCACGATCAGCGCGGGATAGTCGGGATGCGAATGCAGGACCGAAAATTTGTGGGTCTGCCCCAGATAGCTGGCTGTGTGGCGATAGGGTGTCATCACGTAAAGTTCGACCAGCGTATCGAACAGCGCGTCGGTTTCGACCTGCATACAGATTGCGCGCATTGGCCCGACCTGCCCGGCGATGCCCGAGCTTGTCCGGCGCTCGTAGATTTTCGGCAGGTATTCCGCGAAGAAGTCCGAGTTCTTCTTGTCGCCCCGGGGTTGATAGGACATCAGATCAAAGGACATTCGACTACCTCCTTGCGCGACACCCCAACCGGGGCGAGCTATCGTTTGAAATTGTAGGTTTCAGAACATGTGCTTGCCCGTCATGCTAGGCGCTGAGACCTGTACGGGCAACAGTCGTGAAATTGGGTTGCCGACGTTAACGCATGATGGTCAGCGGGTGAATTTTGTGACCTCGACACCGCCTCCGATCAGGTTGTCGCGAACCGAGCGGGCGATTTGAACCGCGCTCGGGCCGTCGCCGTGCAGGCAGATTGTGTCGATGGACGTTTCCAGCCGCTTGCCGCTTTCGGTGATGATCGCACCTTCGCGGACCATGTTCAGGATGCGAGGTCCGGCGACGTCGGCGTCGTGGATGACGGCGCCGGGCAGGCTGCGATCAACCAGTGTTCCGTCGTCGTTATATGCACGGTCGGCGAAAATCTCGCCCACCCAATTGCACCCGAGTTCACGCACGGCTGCTTCCTGTTTTGTCGCGGCCAGCACCATGACGATGATATCGGGATTAACATCCAATGCGCCCTGATAACAGGCGCGCGCCATATAGATATCGGCTGAACACATATTGGCCAGCGCCCCGTGCAGTTTCAGGTGCCGTACCTTGGTACCAACTGCGGTGGCCATGCCGATTGCGGCCCCCAGCTGATACCGGACCAGATTGCGCAGGTTGTCATGGGGCAACTTCATGTTCCGCCGACCAAACCCCTGTAAATCGGGAAAGCCGGGATGCGCGCCGATGCCTACGTCATTTTCGGCCGCCAATTTCATCGTCGATGCCATTACATCCGGATCACCGGCATGAAACCCACAAGCGATGTTGGCCGAGGTGATGATTTTCAGCAGGCTTTCGTCATCGCCCATTTTCCAGGGGCCAAAACTTTCCCCCAAATCGGCATTCAGATCGACGCTTGGCATTGGCACATCTCCTTAGTCGGTGGCAGAGATCACTCCGCCGATCAATTGGTAGGACAACAGGTCCGGTATGTCATGGGGATCACGCACCAGTGCCTCGACTTTTGAGGGCAGGCGCGCAAGGTCTGACAGGAACGCTTTGTGCATTTCTTCAGCCTGTTCCATGCTGACAAATTCGAACCGGATGTCGCCGCCTGCGGGTGTCTGTGCCGCGCGGGGCATATCGCATGGCAGAACGGTCGCGATACGAGGGTACCCGCCCGTGGTCTGACATTCCGGCAACAGGATGAACGGCTCGCCAGTGCCGGTCATCTGGATATCGCCGGGGGTGATCACCTCGGACAAGATGTTCAGCTGGCCCGAGGCCGCAAAGCCGTCGCCGTCGCTGTCCACCTGCATGCCCATTCGGTTGGCGCGTGCGCCGCGCCGGAAATTGGTTTGGGCAAACCGTTCAAGTGTTGCGCCATCAAACAAAGGGGTCTGAAAGCTGGCAACCACATGCAGCACCCCACCCGAAAACCGCTCGGCAGCAGCCAGTTTCATCCCAATGTTGCCTGCATCCGGTCCACAGGTCAGCCTGTCTCCCTGCTGCAGCGCCCGGCCAATCCGCGCTGTCAGATGGGTGGAGCGGGACCCCAGAAAAACCTCGGCTTCGATGCCGCCGCCCAGATGCAGATAGCCATAGTTTCCTGCCAGCGTCGCCCCGATGTTCAGCTTTTGCCCGGCGCTCAGTTGGTGCGACGCGTTCCAGGCCGCAGGGCTGCCATCAATGCTGGCCTGCATTCGTGCGCCAGTCAGGGCGATGCGCATGTTATGCGTCGCCTCGAACTCGCCCCCCATCCCGACCATTTCCAGCGCCGCAAGGTTTGGGCTCTGATCCAGCAACGCCGCCCCTTCGTGCAAGGCCAAAATGTCCGCGGCCCCGGACCGGGACAGCCCCTGATCCAGATACCCTGTGCGCCCCTGATCCTGAATGGTGCAGGTCGGGCCAATCCGGTGGACAATAAGGCTCATGGCGCAATCTCCTCACAGGTTGCGCCGCCTGTGCCGTCCTCGTTGTTGGCCTTGATGTGTTCCAGAACGTCTCGGGAAACGGGCTCGAACAACAGTTCATCGCCGGGTCTGAGGGTAAAGGCCTCGACCCTTTCGGGACGGAAACACCGAAAGGCGGTCTGCCCGATATGCCGCCACCCGGTTGGCGTCGGCCCGGAAAACAGAACAAATTGCGAGATCGCCAGAACCAAAGCCCCTTCCGGCACCATGGGGGTCAGGCTTTGCAGCCGGGGAATGTTGAATTCGGGTCCCAGAGGCCCAAGATAAGGCTGCCCCGGAGCGAAGCCGATGGTCAGAACCCGCACGCGGGACTGTCCAAGCCGACGTATTGCTTCTTCCGGCGACAGGCCGGCAGCAGCGGCGGCATCGTCAAGCTGGGGGGCAAGGTCGGTCCCGTAAACTGTCGGAACGCGCCACAACCTGCGACCCGCGGGCAGGGGTGTAGTGTACCAGTCCTTCTGGTCAACCAGATCCCGAAGCTTTTGCAGCATCTTCTGATGAGAGATGCACTGCGTGTCGAACCGAACAAAGGCCGAGCCCAGGGAGGCTGACGACTCGGTCACCTCATCCCAGTGCAGACGATCCACTTCGGCCCGAAACGCCAGCGCTGCCCGGTTCGCGGTGTCGGTCATCGTATCCGCAAAGGTCACCAGCGCGCCGTCAAATCCGACGGTTCTGACCAAAGGAAACTGAATGTTGCGCGCCATTGCTGATCTGCTTTCGGATCGAAGAGTGAATTGGTGGAACCTGACCGCATCTTTAGGGGATACGCAAGACAGGGCGTTCAATAGCGGACATTGTGCCTGTTCCGTCCATATCCCGGCAGGGAGCGACCCGCAGTATTAGGCGTCCGGCGGGGGTGAGAGGTTTTTGACCGGATTCTGGCCGCAGTTCCGACTCGTTTTCCCGTTTCGAGTCGCCCTGACTTGTATCTTGAAATCGCGGAGTCTCTATATCTTGTGTCGGCCCATTTTGTCTTATGGGGCTTGCCAGTCAGATCGTGCCTAAAAGTACCCGGACAGATGGGTGGAGGCCAATTTTGAATGAATGTAAGCTATTGAAATAACGAAATAAACAAAGAAAATTCAAAAAAAAGACCAATAACGTCATTTTCCGCTTGCGGGTTTTGAGAGTAATACTTAGAACCCCCTTCACCGGCGCAACTGAGGTTGGCCTGACGGACTGGAAAGACGGTTGAGACGCACCGGAGAGACGGTGGGCATCTGAGGTTGAGGTT